>JAYNNS010000286.1:0-4039 GCA_038112835.1 Curvibacter sp.
GCGCCGGCAACGGCGCCCGCCTTTTTCGCTCCCGGGGCACGGCGCCGGGCCTCAAGTTCCACTGTTTCCCGCCGATAACCGAGAGAGGCGGAAATATGGGCTTTTCCTTCCTCAAATCGACCTGACAGACGCGGGCGCGAAGCTCATAATTTCCCGGGTAATGCTGGCGTGGCGCCAGCCAGGAGTGCACCCATGGCTACGATTTCATCGCTGGGCGTCGGCAGCGGCCTGGACATCAAGAGCATTGTCGCGCAGCTGGTCGCGCTGGAAAAGAAGCCGCTGGACAAGCTCAGGCTCGAGGCCGCGACCACCCAGACCAGGATCACCACCTTCGGCCAGATCAAGTCGCTGGTTTCCACATTGCAGGATGCGGTGAGCAAGCTCACCAGCGTCACCGGCTGGAATTCCGTGGCGGCCACTTCCTCGGCCAGCGAGTATGTGAGCGCCAGCGCGATCGGCGGGACCCAGTCCACCAGCTTTGCCGTCGAGGTGCAGCAGCTGGCCCAGGCGCGCGCCACCGCCTCCCAGTCGATGGCTGCCGGCACCACGCCCGGCGCCGGCACCCTGACGCTGGCCGTGGGCAGCACCTCGGTGGATATCGAGGTCGGTGCTGCCGACACCCTGGCGGACATCGCCAGCAAGATCAACGGCTCCACGGCCGGCGTCACGGCCACCATCCTCAAGGACGCCACCGGGGAGCGGCTGCTGCTGCGCAGCAAGGCCACGGGGCTGGAGGGCGGTTTCACGCTCAGCGTGAACGATGCCGACGCCGACAGCGCCGATGACGCGGGCCTGTCGCGCCTGGTCTTCGGCCAGACCCAGACCCAGGCCGCGCTCGATGCCCAGGCCACGGTCAACGGCATCCCGGTCAGCTCGTCGACCAACACCTTCAGCAATGTGGTCTCGGGCGTCACGCTGACGGTCGGCAAGGTCACCGAAGCCGGCAAGCCGGTGACGATCACGGTCGCCCCCGACAACTCGGCGGTGCGGGCCAATATCGAGGCCTTCGTCAAGGCCTACAACGATGTCAACGGCGTGCTCAACGAAGCCACCAAGTACGACGCCGCCACCGGCGTGGGCGGCCTGCTGCAGGGGGACAGCACCACGCTGTCGCTGCAGAGCGCGCTGCGCGCGGCCGTGCAGTCGCTGACCACCGGCGGCGTCTTCGGCCGCCTGAGCGACATCGGCATCAGCGCCCAGCGCGGTGGCAATCTGGAGATCGACAGCAGCAAGCTGGGCAAGGCGCTGGAGCAGCCCGCAGCGCTCAAGACCCTGTTCAGCAGCACGGGCACCGGCAGTGCGGAAGGCATTGCCGTGCGTCTCAGGGGCGTGATCACCGCCCTGCTGGCCACCGACGGTTTCTTCAAGCGCAAGGACGATAGCCTGCAGCGCATGCTGAGCAGCAATGGCGCGGACCAGCAGCGGCTCAACGAGAAGGTCAACCGCATCGAGGCCCAGCTCAACCGCCGCTACAGCGCGCTGGATACGCAGATGGCCAGCCTGAATGCGCTGAACAACTACCTGTCGCAGCAAATTACCCAGTGGAACAAGTCCAAATCCTGACATTGCCTGCCTTCATTCCTGCTGCCTGCGCGCCGATATAGAGTCAGAAGCACCATGCACTGACCCAGGACGGATTCCCCATGTACCAGACCGCCAGCCGCCCCCGCGCCGATGCCTACCGCCGCATCGGCGTCGAGACCAGCATGCACACCATCGACCAGCACCAGATCATCGTGCTGCTGTACGAAGGACTCCTGCAGGAAATCGCGCGCGCCCGCGGTGCGCTGGCGCGCCAGGACGTGCTCGCCAAGTGCGACGCCATCACCCGTGCGCTGCGCATCCTGCAGGAAGGTCTGATGACCGGGCTCGACCTGGTCGAGGGCGGCGAGATCGCCCAGAACCTCAACGCCCTCTACGATTACTGCGCCAACCAGCTGGTGCTGGCCAATGCCCGCAACGACGACGCCCGGCTGCAGGAGGTGTATGCGCTGATCGAGCCCGTGGCCCAGGGCTGGAAGGCCATCAAGCAGCCCGGCCAGGGCGGCGCAGGAGCCTGACCATGCCGCAGATGCTGATCGACTATTACAAGGCCATCGAGGACAGCAGCACCCGCATGCTGGAGGCCGCCCGCGCCAAGGATCTGGAGGCCGTGATGCGCTATGAAGGAGTGTGTGCCGTGCTGATCGAGCAACTGCGTTTCCGCTCGCGCGAGGAGGAGCTGCGCCCCGAGGAGCGCAGCGAGAAGGCGCGCATCATGCAGCGCATCCTGCGCAACGACGCCGAGATCCGCCACCTGACCGAGCCCTGGCTCGGCCATCTTGAAGAACTGATGGACGGGAAACCACGGACCTTGCACTGAGGGTTTTGAAACCTGCCGTCAGGCCGTAGCGAGCGGATCGAGGGTAAGGCGGACGGAGCGGAGGAACCGGAACGTACTTCCTGTACGTGAGGATTCCGACAACGAAGTTGCGGTGCAGGCTAACTTTCGCAAGGCGAGAGTTAAGCGCAGCGGCCGGAGCCAACACCGCCCAACACGGCCATCGGTTCGCGCAGCAGGCCCTATACCTGCATGTTCATGATGTCGGTGTAGGCCTGCACCATCCGGTTGCGCACATGGAGGGTGGCCTGGAAGCCGATCTGGGCCTTCTGGATGGCCACCATGGTTTCCTCCAGGCTGACCTTGGGGTTTTCCATCTGTACCTGCTTCTGCAGCGTGGTGGCGAAGTTCTGGGACTGGCTGACGGATTGCAGCGCGGCCTTGAACTCGTTGGGAAAGCCCTGGGCACCGCCGGTTTTCGCGGCCATGCCCGGCCGCACGGTCGTGGGCATCGTGGTGGGGGTGAGTCGCAGATCCATGAGGCAGTCCCGGGGCAATGGTGTTGTCTGGGATGCTAGTCCTGAGGGCCCCGGGCTTTAGCGGGAAAAGGGCTGGAAATCCGCGCCTTTTCATCCTAATGTTCCGAGGGGTAGCCAGAATAATCCGTTGCACAGGCGCCGAACACCGCGCCCCGATGGACCGGACACACCATGGCTGAAGCTGCTGCGATTCCCCTGACACCCAACCCGACGCTGGGCCAACGCTTTTCCACCCTGAACCAGGGCCAGATGCTGCGTCTGGCCCTGGGGGTGGTCCTGTTCGTGGCGATCGCCATCGCCGGCCTGGTCATGGGTCGGCAGGCCGAATGGCGCGTGCTCTATGCCAACCTGTCGGACAAGGACGGCGGCGCCATCATCGCCCAGCTGTCGCAGATGAACATTCCCTACAAGCATGCCGAGGGCGGCCAGGCCATCCTGGTGCCGGCCGACAAGGTGCACGACACCCGGCTGCGCCTGGCCTCCCAGGGTCTGCCCAAGGGCTCGGTAGCCGGCTTCGAGCTGATGGAGAACAGCCGTTTCGGCATCACCCAGTTCCAGGAGCGCGTCAGCTTCCAGCGCGGTCTGGAAGGCGAGCTCACGCGCTCGATCCAGGCCCTGTCCTCGGTGCAGAGCGCGCGCGTGCACCTGGCCCTGCCCAACCAGAACGGCTTCTTCCGCGAGCAGCAGAAACCCTCGGCCTCGGTGCTGGTCAGCCTGCACCCGGGGCGCCCGCTGGACCGCAGCCAGATCGCCGGCATCGTGCACCTGGTGGCCTCCAGCGTGCCCGAGATGCGGCCCGAGGCGGTGAGCGTGCTGGACGACACCGGCAAGCTGCTGTCCCAGACGGGCAGCGGCCCCGAGGGCGTGGCCGGTGGCGCCGACAGCCAGCAGCTGCAGTATGTGCAGCAGATCGAGGCGCTCTACCGCCAGCGCATCCTCGACATCCTGGAGCCCGTGGTGGGTCGCCAGAACGTCAAGGCCCAGGTCACGGCCGAGGTCGATTTCTCGCAGAGCGAGCAGACCTCGGAGATCCACAAGCCCAACCAGACGCCGGAGTCCGGCACCATCCGCAGCCAGCAGCTGCTGGAGAGCAGCAACCCCGGCCCGGCCGGCCCTGCGGGCGTGCCCGGTGCCGTGAGCAATCAGCCGCCCGGCCCCAATGCCGCCCCTGTCAACGCTC
>JAYNNS010000287.1:0-4033 GCA_038112835.1 Curvibacter sp.
GGATAGCGGCGCGCGAGCAAGGCCTGGGCCTGCAGACCGCCGCGCACCGGCTCCCAGTGCAGCCAGCAACGCGGCTCACGCACGATCCAGTCCAGGCGCTGTTCCATGCGGCGCGCCACCTCCTCGTGCAGCCAGGCGGAAGCCGGCTGGGGCCGCTGCTGCCAGCGGGCAGCCGCCACGGGGTCGATGGTGGGGGGACGAGGATCGCTCATGATGGAAAGCGGCGAGTATATTGATTGCCCCCGCACGCCGCGCACCGCCGTCCCAAGACCCTGATGCTTCGCGCCCTGCTCCAGCACCTCAGCGCCACCCTGCCCGGCCAGTGCGCGCTGTGCCAGGCCTGGCCAGCCCAGCCTTTGTGCGCCGCCTGCCGGGCACGCTTTGTCCGGCCCGGCACGCGCTGCCTGCGCTGCGCGCGGCCGGTACCGGCCGGGGTGCCGTGCTGCGGCGCCTGCCTGCGGGACGAACCGCCGCTGGACCTGTGCCTGGCGGCGGTGAGCTATGAATACCCCTGGAGCGGCCTGATCGCACGCTACAAATTCGGCCCCAGCCCCGGCTGGTCGGCCACCCTGGCCGGCCTGATGCGCGACAGCCCCGGTGCAGCCGCAGCACTGGAACAGGCCGATCTGCTGCTGCCCTTGCCGCTGTCGGGCCAGCGCTTGCGCGAACGCGGCTTCAACCAGGCCCTGGAACTGGCCCGGCAGCTGGCGCCGGCCAAGACCCGGGCGGACCTGTTGCTGCGCCTGCGCGACACGCCAGCCCAGAGCAGCCTGCCACTGGAACGCCGCCTGCGCAATGTGCAGGGCGTCTTCGGCCTGGGCAATGAGGGGGAGCACGCGGTGCGGGGGCGGCGCATCCTGCTGGTGGACGATGTGATGACCAGCGGCGCGACGCTGCACGCCGCAGCCCGGCTGCTGCGCGCGGCCGGCGCCGACCACCTCACGGGCCTGGTGCTGGCGCGCACCGCCTGAGGCTCAGTGCACGGTTTCGATGACCAGCCGGTGGTAGCGCTCGGCCAGCACGAAAGGCACGTGATGGATGGCCGCGGACACGCGCTCGGCCGATTGCGGATCGGGCGTGGGCAGGATCAGGAAGGTGGCGCCGGCACGCGCAGCCTCCAGAAAGGCCTGCACGGTCGTCAGGCTGGTGCCCAGGTTGGCGATGAAGCCGGCCTCGTGCAGATTCCTTTCAGCAAACGCCGCCATGTCCTGCGGCGCCACTTCCAGCACCTCCATCGGCCTGTGGGCCATGGCCTCGAGTTCGTGGACCACATGATGCGCGTCTTCGGCCTCATGGAACGCCACCACCATGTGGCCGGTCGGGAAAAAGGCGCCAAAGTCTCGGTTCAGCTGATCGAGGGATTTCATGGCCGGTCTCCTGAGTGAGGACGAATTCATTCTAGGAAGGGGCGCACGAATTTCCAGTCCGGGCGCCAGGGGCGAAGACAATAGTGCCCATGTTCCACATCGTCCTGGTCCACCCCGAGATCCCGCCCAACACGGGCAATGTCATCCGCCTGGCGGCCAATACGGGCTGCACCCTGCACCTGATCGAACCGTTGGGCTTTTCCATGGAAGACCGGCTCATGCGCCGTGCCGGTCTGGATTACCACGAGTACGCCGAGCTGCGCCGCCATGCGAGCTGGGAGGCCTTTCTGTCTGCAGAAAGGCCGGCCGCTGAGCGCATGTTCGCGCTCACCACGCGCGGTACGCGTTTTGTGCATGACGTCCCCTTCCGGCCCGGCGACTGGCTGGTCTTCGGCTCGGAGACGAGTGGGCTGCCGGACACGGTGCGCGCCGCCTTTGCCCCGGCGCAACAGCTCAAGCTGCCCATGCGCGCGGGCCAGCGCAGCCTCAACCTCTCCAACGCGGTGGCGGTGACGGTTTTCGAAGCCTGGCGCCAGAACGGGTTCCAGACCGCTTGATCAGGGGTAGCGCCGTGCGATCGACTCGGCCACGCAGACTGGCTTGGCCTCGCCTTCGCGCTCGATCGTCACCTCCCAGGTCATCTGCACGCCGCCATTGGCGACAGGCTCACAGGCCAGCAATTTCATGCGGGCGCGCAGGCGGCTGCCCACGGGCACCGGCGCCATGAAACGCACCCGGTTGAGGCCGTAGTTCACGCCCATGCGCGACTCGACGATCTCCATCGTGGTCTCGAAGAAGCGTGGCAGCAGGGACAGGGTGAGGAAACCGTGGGCGATGGGCGCGCCGAAGGGGCCGGCCCGGGCGCGTTCCACGTCCACATGAATCCACTGATGGTCGCCCGTGGCCTGGGCGAAGAGGTTGACCTGCTCCTGCGTGATGGTGAGCCAGTCGCTGACCGCGACTTCCTGGCCCACGAGCGCCGCAAACTCCTGGAGGGACTGGAAGGTTTTCATGCCCCCACTGTAAAGCGCCGTCCGCCGGCCGGCCTGTCATGCCCGCGACGCGGCGGCGTCCTCTATCTGTCCAGCCAGCGGCAGAGACCCTGCCACTGCTCCAGGTCCTTCTCGACCCGGCTCGGCGCCACGTCGAACAGGGTCAGGCCGTGGGCCGCAAGGTGGATGTAGTTCTGCGTGTCGCGCAGGTAGGCCAGCACGGGCAGGCCCAGGCCCTCGACAAAGGCCTTGAGCTTGTCGGCCGAGAGCGTGCGCGCGTCCACCCGCATGCCCACGATGCCCACCTGCATGCCCTTGTGGGCGTGCTGCCGGATCTCGTCGAGGAAGTCGCGCGTGGCGAAGATGTCGAAGACGCTGGGCTGCAGGGGCACGATGACCTTGTCGGCGTGCTGCAGCACGTCCCTGAGGCGCGAGCCCTTGAGGCCGGCCGGCGTGTCGAGCACCACGTGCGTCACGCCCTTGGGCAGCTTGGCGACACGGTCCTCGCCGACCTCCCAGGGCTGGATGCTGCGCGCGCTGGCCGGGCGCAGGCCCAGCCACAGGCGCGAGGACTGCTGGCGATCGGCGTCGCCGAGCATGACCGGATGACCCCGGCTGGCGTAATAGCCGGCCACCTGGGTGGACAGGGTGGACTTGCCCACGCCGCCCTTGGGATTGGCAATCACGACCACCGGCATCACCTGCTCCTTGAAGTCTGTGCAAACCCTATGGTAGCGCAGGCTTCGATCAAGCCCGGCCGGGGTTCAGGACAGAGCGTCGCGGGCCCGCCACTGGGCACGGCCTTCAGTGGAAGGCATCCCAGACCAGCTTGATCCCGGTGAGCAGCAGGCCCAGGTAGATCAGCTGATAGAACAGCCTGGGGTCGATGCGCCGCGCCATGCGCACGCCCATCCACACGCCCACGGGTGCCAGCGGCAGCAGCGCGATGGAAGTGGCCAGGTTGCGCCAGTCCAGCAGGCCCAGCCAGGCGTAGGGAATCCACTTGGACAGGTTGATGAAGAAGAAGAACCAGGACAGGGTGGCGGCGAAGACGATGGGACGCAGCTTGAGGGGCAGCACATAGGCCGAGACAGGCGGCCCTCCGGCATGCGCCACGAAGCTCGTGAAGCCGCCGGCCACGGTCAGCACGGCGCCCAGCCAGCGCGGCGGCGGTGCGCTGTCGGCGCGCGGCGGGAACAGCAGGCGCTGGACCAGGAAGAGCAGGGTGAACACCCCCACGATGCCGGCCACGATATTGGCCGCCAGCAGCTTGAACAGCAGGGTACCGATCAGCGTGCCCAGCAAGCCCCAGGGCAGCAGGAACTTGAGCAGGCCCTTGTCGACCTCCTTGCGCAGTGCGGCGATGCCCAGCAGGTCCATGAGCAGCAGCACTGGCATGAGGATGGCCGCCGCCTGCGGCACGGTGACCGCCAGCGCCATCATGGGCACCGCCAGCGAACCGAAGCCCGCCCCGAAGCCGCTCTTGCTGATCCCCAGCAGCAGCACCGCCGGCACCGACACGAGGTAGAAGTACGGATCGGTGGTGGGCAGGAAATTCACAACAGAACAGTCTCGTACTTCAGAAGTTTAGCCCTCCCCTGGAAGGGGAGGGTGGGGAGGGGTGAGCGTCCGTGCCGCCACAGGGCGTGGTCCGCGACACAGGAGCGGGCCTCG
>JAYNNS010000288.1:0-4031 GCA_038112835.1 Curvibacter sp.
GGCTGGCGCTGCCCGTGTCCACCGTGAAGGCGATCTTGCTGGCCGCCAGCTTGGCCGGATCGAAGGCGATCTGGGCGTCGAACTTCTTGAAACGCCCCTCGACCGGCACGCCCATCTGCTTGCTGACAAAAACGATCTCGCTCTGGGCCGGCAGCAGCTTCTGCTGGGCCAGAGCGGGCAGCGCCACAAAAGCCGCCAGGGTGGAGATAAACAGGCTACGGACCAAAGACATGCAGACTCCTGGAAAACGGTTGAGGTTCAGCCACGCCCCGGCAGCATGCGGCCGATCAGGCCGTCGCGGTCGAGGAACTGGTGCTTGAAGGCCGCCGCCACGTGCAGCAGCACCAGGGCCGCCAGCGCGTAGGCCGCGTAGTGATGCGCGAGCTTGAGGGTTTCGGAAAAGGGCTTGTCCACCGGCACGAAGTCCGGCAGCGGGATCAGGCCAAAGACCACGATGGGGAAGCCGGCCGCCGAGCTGTAGGCCCAGCCCAGCAGGGGCACGGCAAAAAAGAGAACATAGAGTGCACCATGGGTGCCGTGATGCGCCCAGTGCTGCCAGGCCGGCATGGACGTGGCCACGGAGGCCGGCAGCGCCGGGGGGCGGTGCGTCAGGCGCCACATCAGGCGCACGAAGGACAGGGTAAGCACCAGCACACCTGCCCACTTGTGCCAGTTGTAGAGCTTGAGTCGCTGCGGCGAGAACGGCAGGCTGGTCATGTACAGCCCCATCACGAACAAGCCCACGATCAGTGTGCCCAACAACCAGTGCAAGGCGATGGCCGTGGCGGTATAGCGCGAGTTGGTGGCTGCATTCATATGGGCAGCAAGTCTAGCCGCGCCGGATGAACCGGCTTTCAGCAGGATTGCAGATGGGGTTCAAAAAAAGTGATGGAACTTTGTCTTGACATTTGGGTCGAGCTCTACCCGTTCACCCTCATCCCAGTGCCTCCCAGGTCGGGATGCAGTGCGCGGCCAGGGCCGTCACCCAGTCCGGCTCGCTCGGGACAAACGCCAGGCCATAGCGCGGGCTGACGAGAAAGCCCGCACGCTCGAAGGCCTGCAGGTCCTGGCTGCGGATGAAACCCTCCAGCGCGACAAAGGGCACGGCCACCTGGTCGAAGTGCAGCACCGGCGCGCGCCGGGTCACCTCCTCGAGCTGGCCGCTGTCCTGGAAACGGTAGACCACATGGCCGTAGTCCAGCTCGTTCAGCGCCACGGCATTGCGCACGCTGCGCAGCGGCGGCCCCAGGCGCGCCAGCAGCTGCTCGCGCGTGATCGAGAAAGGCATTCCGTCCACGCAGGTGTAGGGACTGAGTTTCATCGCAGCGCCTCAGCCGAACAGCCCCTTGACATCGATCGTCGAGCGCCGGCCCAGCTCCGGTGCGCTCACACGCAGCCAGTCCTGCGCATGCTCGCGGCCCTGGGCCTGCAGGCGCTGCAGGAAAGGGGCATGGGGCAGCAGCTTGCTCTCGCTGCGCGCCAGGCTTTCCAGTTCGCTGCCGCCGATCATGTGAAAGCGCATCTCGCGCAGCCGGCTGTCGAGCCGGCCGCCCAGGCCCGAGGCGGCGAATTCGGTGGCCTGGGCGAACATGCGCATCTCGCGCATGAAGTGGGAGTTGAAGCCGAGCTCGCCGATGCGCGTCTCGATCTCGGCAATGCTGTGCGGCGTGCTGCTGCGCCGCAGCGGGTTGAGCAGCACCAGCAGCACGTCGCGCGACTCGCAGTCGTAGAACAGGGGAAACACCGCGGGGTTGGCGCTGTAGCCACCGTCCCAGTAGGGCTCGCCCTCGATCAGCACCGTGCGGTGGATGCGCGGCAGGCAGGCCGAGGCCAGCAGCACGTCCACGCTGAGCTCGTGCTCGCGGAACACGCGCAGCTTGGCGGTGTTCACCTGCGTGGTGCCGATGAAGAGCCTGAAGGGCGAGTGCCGGCGCAGGGCCTCGAAATCGATCTGTTTCTCCAGCAGGTCGCGCAGGGGATTGAGGTCGAAGGGGTTGAGCTGCGCCGGCGAGAACTGGCTGGCCCAGCTCGCCAGCAGCTTGCCCGCGGGCGCGAGGCCGATCGCATCGCCCTTGCCGCGCACCAGGCCCCAGGGCATGTGCTGGCCCAGCTCGGTCCAGAAGCGCGTGAGCGCCTCGCGTGCACCGGCGCGCCCGCCCTGGCGCCAGCCCTCGGCCAGCACCACGGCATTCATGGCGCCGGCACTGCTGCCGCTCAGACCTTCGAAGTGGAGGTCCTCGACCTCGAGCAGGGCATCGAGCACGCCCCAGGTGTAGGCCCCGTGCGCACCGCCGCCCTGCAAGGCCAGGTTGATCGGACCACGGCCACCGCCCAGCCACTGGCGCAGCCTGTCCAGGCCGCCCTGCAAGGTCGTGGCCGCCGCCGGCTTCGCTTCGTTCTCCATGCATGCCTTTGCGCGCGGCGCCCGCCACGCTCCAGGGCAGTATAGGGTTAACCCTTGAGATCGTGATGACCGATGGGTAACGGTATGTCAGCAAGGGACACGGCACGCGCTGCCGGCGGGTCGCGCAGCTCAGGCGTTCAGCACCGACGTGCGGTCCGGCCGCGGCACGCGCACCAGTTCGTACTGGTTGCGTCCGGCGGCCTTGGCGCGGTACATGGCCTGGTCGGCCGCCTGCATCAGCGCATCGGCCGTCTGTTCGCCCGGGCCCAGGGCAATGCCGATGGACACGCCGAGATGACAGGCGCTGCCCGCGATCTGCAGGGGGGTGTGCAGCGCCTCGATGTACTTCTGGGCCACGCGCAACACCGCGGCCTGGCCATCGCCCTCCAGATCGGCCAGCAGCAGCACGAACTCGTCGCCGCCCACGCGCGCCAGGGTGTCGGTCTCGCGCACGATGGCGCTGAAGCGGCCGGCGGTCTGCCGCAGCGCCTCGTCCCCGGCCTCGTGGCCCAGGGTGTCGTTGATGCGCTTGAAGTCGTCCAGGTCCATGAAGAGCAGGCCCACCTGCGCGCCGCGCCGGCGCGCCTGCGCCAGCACCTGCTGCAGCCGGTCGTAGAGCAGCGCGCGGTTGGGCAGGCCGGTCAGGGCGTCGTAGTGCGCCATGCGCGCCAGCTCGGCCTGCTTGTCGTTGAAGCGCGCGAGCAGACGGTTGAAGGCCGAGACCAGGTAGCCGACCTCATCGAGTCGTGCCACCGGCAGCGGCTCGAAGGGCCCCTGCCCCTGGCTCATGCGGTGCGCATGCGCCGCCGCGTTGAACACCGGCCGGAACAGCAGGTACAGGCCCAGCGCGGAACACGCCACATAGGCCAGCAGCACCAGCGCGAAGGCCCGCAGCAGGAAGCGCTGCGTGCTCTGCACCGACGCGAAAGCCTCCTGGGTGGGCAGGCGTGCCACCACGAACCAGTCGGCGCTGGGCACCGAGACCATGGCGCTGATCTCCTCGACACCCCGGGCATTCACGGTGATGCCCGTGCCGCGGTAGCCGGCCATGGCCCGGTCGTGCAGCGGGTTGCGCCCGGGCTCGGGCGTGGGCTTGAGCACCATGTCGGGCTGGGACGCCGCCACGAAGAGCCGGTCGCGCGGCGAGATCAGCAGCAGGCCGCCGCTGGCCGTACCGATACGGCTTTGCAGCAGCAGGTCCAGGAAGCCCGGGTCGGACAGCGGCGTGATGCCGGCCAGCGCGCCCACCACCTCGCCGCGCCCATCGCGCATGGGCACGGCGATGGGGACCACGGGCTCGCGCAGCGCGCGGCCGGTCACAGGTCGGCCCACCGTGGTGCGGCCCTGCAGGGCGCCCTGGATGTAGTCGCGGTCGGCGTAACGGATGCCACGCCGGCCCGCGATCACCGGATAGTCGGCCAGCGCCACGCCGCGTACATCGGCGATGTAGATGCCGCCCTTGAACAGCGGCTGCATCTCGTAGCGCTGCTGCAGCCAGCGCTGCAGGCCCTGAGGCTGGCGCAGCAGTGGCGCGGGCAATGCGGCGGCAAGCTGCTCCAGCAGATGGATGCGCTCGGCGATCTTCTGGTCCACGTCGCTGGCCACGTACTGGGCCAGCGCCAGCTGC
>JAYNNS010000289.1:0-4012 GCA_038112835.1 Curvibacter sp.
GCCAGCACCTGAGGCGCAGGCACGCCGTACTGGGCGGCAGCGGCATACTCCACCCGGACCTTGATCTGCGGCGCCAGCACCTGCTTCTCGATCTCCAGGTCGGCGATGCCCGGAATGGCAGCCAGACGCCCGCGCAGCACGTCGGCTTGACCGCGCAGGGTGTCCAGGTCGTCGCCAAAGATCTTGATGGCGATCTGGGAGCGCACGCCCGAAAGCATGTGGTCGATGCGGTGTGAGATCGGCTGGCCGATGGATATGGCCGCCGGCAGGTTGACCAGACGCGAACGGATGTCGGCGGAGATCTCGCCCATGGTGCGTTTCAGCTCACCGGCAGGGAGCAGACCCACGTCGAGCTCGCTGACGTGCACCCCTTCGGCGTGTTCATCCAGTTCGGCGCGACCGCTGCGTCGGCCGACATGGACGACCTCAGGCACCTGCTTGACCAGTGTCTCGGCCTGCTGCGCCAAGGCGGACGATTCGGACAGGGTCACGCCCGGGTTGAGCCGAAGCCCGATCAGCAGCGTCCCCTCGTTGAAAGGTGGCAGGAAGGTCTTGGGGAAAAATGGCACCGCGACCAATGAAACCAGCCCCGCCCCGGCCGCCGTGAACAGCGCCGCCCGAGGCCGGTACAGCACGGCATGCAGACTGCTATGGTACTTGCGCTTGAGCCAGGCCAGCAGACGGGTGTCCCCATGGTCCAGGGACTTCATGCGCGGCAGCAGGTAGAAGGACAGCACCGGCGTGACCGTCACCGAGACCACCAGCGAGGCCAGTGTGGAGACGATGAAGGCGATGCCCAGCGGCACAAAAAGGCGTCCCTCCATACCCGGCAGCGCAAACAAGGGCAGGAAGACCAGCACGATGATGACCGTGGCGTACAGGATGGCCGAGCGCACTTCCATGGTGGCGGCCCCTACCAGCTCCAGGGGGTGCAGGCGATGGTCAGGGTGTTGAGCGCGATCCACCTTAAGACGGCGCAGCACGTTCTCTACCCCCACCACGGCATCGTCGACCAGTCCCCCGATGGCGATGGCCAGGCCACCCAGCGTCATGGTGTTGATGGACAAGCCGAAGTAGCGGAACACGAGGGCCGTCACGAAGATCGACACCGGGATGGCGGTCAGAGCGATGATGGTCGGTCGCAGTGTGCCCAGGAAAAAGAACAGGATCAGCGCTACAAAAATAGAAGCACCGATCAATTTGCCCTGCAAGGTGGTGATGGAGGATTCGATGAAGCTGGCTTGCCGGAACGTCACTTTCGGGCTGTCCATCCCGGCTGGCAGGGTGCGCTGCATGGCTTCCAGCGCCGACTCGATGGAACGGGTCAGCGAGATGGTGTCAGCCGCTGGCTGTTTCTGCACGCCCAGGATCACGGCTGGTTTGCCTTCAAAGCCGGCATCGCCGCGTTTGATGGCCGGAGCGAAGGTCACATCGGCCAGCTGGCGCAGCAGGATGGGCTGACCGTTGCGGGCGGTGAGCGCCAGGTTTTTCAGATCATCCAGGCGTGACGTGCGGCCCAGGTTGCGGATCAGGTACTCGCGGCCGTTGAGTTCCAGGAAGCCGCCCGAGGTGTTGGAGGAATAACCCTTGAGCGCGGCCTCCAGCTGCTCATGCGTGATGCCGAGTTCCCCCATGCGGCTGGTGTTGGGCTGGACCTGGAACTGACGTACCTCTCCCCCGATCGGGATGACCTGCGCCACCCCGGGGATGGCCATGAGGCGGGGGCGCAGCACCCAGTCGGCGTACTCCCTCACCTGCATGGGAGATATCTTGCTCGCGTCGATCGGGATCGCGATCTGCATGATCTCGCCCATGATCGAGCTGATGGGGCCCATGCGCGGGGTCACGCCGGGTGGCAGGCCCTCCTCCATGGCAGAAAGCCGCTCCGACACCATCTGCCGGGCCCGGAAGATGTCCGTGCTCCAGTCGAAGGTGACGTAGATGAAAGACAGGCCCGCGCTGGAAACGGATCGCACGCTCTCCACACCCGGCAGACCATTCATGGTCGTCTCAAGGGGGAAGGTGATGAGCTGTTCAACCTCTTCAGCAGCCATGCCACCGGCCTCGGTCATGATGGTGACCGTGGGTTTGTTGAGGTCAGGAAATACATCCACGGGGGTGCGTGAAAGCGTGAACGCGCCATAGGCCATAAGGACCAGGCTGGCGATGATCACCAGCAGCCTGTTGCCCAGGCTGTTATCGAGTAGCCACTTGAACATGATGTGGGGCTCCCGGTCAGCGGATCTGGTTGATCAGGGCCGCGGCCTGGGTGGCCACCCGGTCGCCGGCCTGCAGGCCGGAGGTGATGGCCACGGAGGCCCCATCCAGGGGTTCGACGGTGACCACGCGCGGCTCGAACTGCTCCGGGGCCTTCTTGACCCAGACCACAGACTGGTTGGCGGGGTTTTTCATGAGCGAGGCGGCGGGGACACGCAGGCCACTGACGCGTGTCGCGGTCTGGACGTAGACCTTCACGGGCTGGCCCACGGCCAGGCTGGAAAGCGCTGTGCCTTCACCCCGGAACAGCATGGGCAGCGCCTGCTCGCGCAAGCTGCGGGCCGCGCCGACAAAGTTCAGGCGTATCGATTGCGTCCCGATGGCCACGCTGGCGCCCGCCACATTACGGGCCACCTCGGCGTCGTAGGCCAGGGCTTCGATACGCAAACGGGCGGGGTTGATGACCTCGAAGACCAGTTCGCGGGCATCCACGACCTGGCCCGCAACGACGTGGCTGGATGCAATCACGCCGGACACCGGGGCCAACAGTGCGTCGCGATTGCTCAGGCCCGCGCCCACGGCGACCACACGCTCGCCAAGGCTGCTGACTTCACTCTCGGCCGCTTCCAGTTCCTTGCGCGGCACCGTGTCTGCGAGCTCCTGCAGACGGGCCAGGCGCTTTTCTGCAAGGCTTTTGGCTGCGCGCAGTTCAGCCAGCTGGGCCGACTGGTTGGAACGCTCGATTTGTCCTGACGATGGAAGCACATAGGCCAGTACCTGACCTTTGCGAACGCTCTGACCCACATTCGGCAGTCCTTGCGGGCCGGGCTCGATACGGCCTGCAACCATGGCCTGGACCTTGCCACCGGCATTGGGATCCATCACCACCTTGCCAGCCAACTCGATTGAGCGGGGCAGCTCGGCGACACTGACGGTGGTGGTACGCACGTTCAACTGCCGCTGGGCTGGCTTGGGCAGGAAGACGCTGCCATCCGGCAGACGTTTGGGACCGTTGCCGCTGACGGCTGCAGGAGCATCACCATGGTCATGTCCTTCGCCAGCCCATGTCGTGGTTGGGCTGCTGGCGAGCAAAGCCAGGGTGGTGAACGCGGAAATGAAATTCAGGTAACGGTTTTTCATGCTGCACCTCCCAGGAAAGGATGACGACGGCCGAAGCGGCGACGCAGGCCCCAGACGATCAGGACCAGAACCACGAGAGCCAGGCCGGCATAAGGCAACCAGGCGAGGAGCCCGGTCTGAGCATGGCTGTGTTCGTCCTCGTGCAGATCCAACTCACCTGCGAGCAAATCGGTTTCACGGGTGGTGACCACGGTGGCCATGACTGCGTGCTGTCCAGGGGGCAGTTCCTGGGCTAGGGTGGCGACAAACTCGCCGACGCCCTGGGCCTGGACGGGAATCTTCTGCCCGGCCAGTTCGAGTTCCAGACGCGAGTCGGGTACCGGGCTGTTGTCCTCGCTACGGTCCAGGTACAGCGTGAGCTGCTTGCCCTGCAGGATGCCCACCAGCTCGAAGCTCTCGGACACCGCCGTAAAACGCGGTGAGGCAGCGCCTCCTGACATGGCAGGGGCATCGCCGTGGTCGTGGCCGGGGCCAGCCCAGCTGGATGGGGTGATGCCCAGTGTGAGGACCGTGAGGCCCAGGGCAAGAAGTTGTTGGAGTCGTTTCATGGTTGTTTCCGTTTCACTGGAGGCTTTGCTGGGGCAGCAGGCCCTGGGCCTGACGCAGGGCCGATATGGCGGCGGCGAGTTCGACACGGGAGCGGGCAGCCTGCCGT
>JAYNNS010000290.1:0-1405 GCA_038112835.1 Curvibacter sp.
AAAAAACCGGCCGGGATCGACATCCGGACCGGTCCTGTTCAAGAGCTGTGGTTGGGCCGGCTGGGACCTGGCCGCCGCGCGGCTGGCGCTGCTCGGCTAGCGCTTCAGGTCTTCGGCAGCGTCACGCCGTGCTGCCCCTGGTACTTGCCGCCACGGTCCTTGTAGCTGGTCTCGCAGACCTCGTCGCTCTCGAAGAACAGCACCTGGGCGCAGCCCTCGCCGGCGTAGATCTTGGCGGGCAGCGGCGTGGTGTTGCTGAACTCCAGCGTCACATAGCCCTCCCACTCGGGCTCGAAGGGCGTGACGTTGACGATGATGCCGCAGCGCGCGTAGGTGCTCTTGCCCAGGCAGATGGTCAGCACATTGCGCGGGATGCGGAAGTACTCGACCGTGCGCGCCAGCGCGAAGCTGTTGGGCGGGATGATGCAGACGTCGCTCTCGATGTCCACGAAGCTCTTCTCGTCGAAGTTCTTCGGGTCGACCACGGTGCTGTGGATGTTGGTGAAGACCTTGAACTCGCGCGCGCAGCGGATGTCATAGCCGTAGCTGCTGGTACCGTAGCTGACGATCTTGTGGCCATCGGCCGCGTGCCGCACCTGGCCCGGCTCGAAGGGCTCGATCATGCCGTGCTGCTCGGCCATGCGGCGGATCCATTTGTCGCTCTTGATGCTCATGGTGTTTTCCTGGGAATCGGGGGATTGTAGGCAGTCGCCACCCTGGGCCTTCAGGTCCCGGAAAACAGCGCCACCAGGGTCTCGCGCAGCCAGCGGTTGGCCGGATCGGCCTCGAAGCGCCGGCTCCAGTGCAGCGAGACCGTGAAGTCGCGCAGCGGGAAAGGCGGCTCGATCAGCGTGTAGCCGCCACTGGCGGCGAAGCCCTGGGCGATGTTGCGCGGCATGACGACGGCCAGGTCGGTCGCCCCCACGATGGCCGGCAGCACCATGAAATGCTCGGCGGTCAGACGGATGCGGTCCTCGAGCTTGAGCAGCTGCAGGATGCGCAGCGTGTCCGAGTGCGTGCGCCCGGCCACGAACTCCAGCTCGTGCAGGGCCTCGAGCAGGGCGGGCCCCTTGCGCCGCTTCGACGCCGCGGCAAAGGGATGGCCGGCGCGCAGCATCACGATGTAGCGGTCCTTGAGCAGCTGCACGCGCTGCGTGTCCTTCACGGCGGGCAGGAAGCCGAAGGCGAAGTCGATCTGGCCGCTGTCCAGCGCATCGGCGATGGCCGCCGCAGGCAGGGGCAGGGTCTCGATGCGCACGCCCGGCGCGCGTTCGCGCAAGGCCACCATCAGATCGGGCAGGAAGCGCCCTTCGCCGATATCGCTCATGTGGATGCGGAAGGTCTTGTGCGAGGCCTGCGGATCGAATTGCGCGGCCTCGCCCAGGGCCTGCTCCAGCGTCAGCAG
>JAYNNS010000290.1:1415-4001 GCA_038112835.1 Curvibacter sp.
GCGCGCGGCGTGGGCTGCACACCGCTGCCCGCGCGCACGAAGAGCGGGCCCTTGAGCAGCCGCCGCCGGCGTGTCAGGCCCTGGCTCACGGCCGGCTGGGTCAGGTCCAGCAACTCGGCCGCCCGGCCCACCTTGCGCGCGCGGTAGACGGCATCGAAGACGCGCAGCAGATTGAGATCGATCTCCTTGATATTCATATTTCTAATAATTGATAGTCACATTATTTTATTGATTGATGAGCTCGATCGCACGACACTTGCTGGCTAGGGCCTGTTCACACGCATTTCTCACGTGCGAACGTGGTGAAAAGGGCGCCAATCCAACGGAGACAAGCAAGTGGAAGTTTCATTCAGCCAGGAAATCAAGTCCCTGGCCCTCGGTCAGGGCCAGACCTTTCACGGCGAGGGCATCCTGGCCATCACCAAGGCCCTGCTGCAGTCCGGCGTGTCCTACGTCGGCGGCTACCAGGGCGCCCCGGTCTCGCACCTGCTCGACGTCATGGTGCAGGCCAAGGGCTACATGGACGAGCTCGGCGTGCACGTCGAGGCCTGTTCCAACGAAGCCTCGGCCGCGGCCATGCTGGGCGCCTCCATCCACTATCCACTGCGCGGCGCCGTGACCTGGAAGTCCATCGTCGGTACCAACGTCGCGGCCGACGCGCTGTCCAACCTGGCCTCGCCGGGCGTCACGGGCGGCGTGCTCATCGTCGTGGGCGAGGACTACGGCGAGGGCGCCAGCGTGATCCAGGAACGCACCCATGCCTACGCGCTCAAGTCCGGCATGGTGCTGCTCGATCCGCGCCCCGACCTGGCCTGCATGGTGGACACGGTGGAGCACGGCTTCGCGCTCTCCGAAGCGTCCAACATGCCCGCCATCCTGGAGCTGCGCATCCGCGCCTGCCACGTGCGCGGCAGCTTCGCGGCGCGCGACAACCGCGCCCCCAGGATCTCCACGCGTGCCCTCATGGAGGAGCCCGCGGCCTTCAACTACGAGCGCCTGGCGCACCCGCCCGTGACCTTCCGCCACGAGAAGCTCAAGATCGAGCAGCGCCTGCCCGCCGCACGCGCCTATGTGCGCGAGCACAAGCTCAACGAGCTCTTCGCCGGCAAGCACAGCGATCTGGGCATCGTGGTGCAGGGCGGCCTGTACAACACCCTGATCCGCACGCTGCAGCAATTCGGCCTGGCCGACGCCTTCGGCAACACCGACATCCCCCTGCTGGTGCTCAACGTCACCTACCCGCTGGTGCCCGAGGAGCTCACCGAGTTCTGCGTGGGCAAGCGCGCCGTGCTGATGATGGAAGAGGGCCAACCCGAATACATCGAGCAGGAGCTCGCCACGCTGCTGCGCCGCGCCGACATCCAGACCCCGCTGCACGGCAAGGACATGCTGTCCGCCGCCGGCGAGTACTCGGCCGAGCTCATGGCTGGCGGCCTGGAGAAATTCCTGCGCCAGTACCGCAGCGAGCTGCTGCCGGCCACCGTGCCCGAGTGGCTGGCCGGCAACCGCGAACGCCGCCAGGCCATCGCCAAGGACCTGGGTGCCCCCCTGCCGGCGCGCCCGCCGGGCATGTGCATCGGCTGCCCCGAGCGCCCGGTGTTCTCCGCGCTCAAGCTGGCGCAGCAGCAGGTCGGCGACGTGCACGTCGCGGGCGACATCGGCTGCCACGCCCTGGCCACCTTCGAGCCCTTCTCCTTCGGCCACTCCATCCTGGGTTACGGCATGTCGCTGGCCAGCCGCGCCGGCGTCTCGCCCATGATGAACCGCCGCGTGCTCTCGGTCATGGGCGACGGCGGCTTCTGGCACAACGGCCTGCTGACGGGCGTGCAGAGCGCGCTCTTCAACGGCGACGACGCCGTGCTGCTGATCTTCAAGAATGGCTACACCTCGGCCACCGGCACGCAGGACATCATCTCGACCCCCGCAGAGGAGGCCAAGGCCGGCGCTGCCGACAAGCGCGCCAGCGTGGTCCACACCAACCAGACCATCGAGAGCACGCTCAAGGGTCTGGGCGTGCAGTGGCTGCGCACCGTCACGACCTACGAGGTCGAGAACGTGCGCAAGACCCTGGTCGAGGCCTTCACGTCCGATTTCAACGGCCTCAAGGTCATCGTCGCCGAAGGCGAATGCCAGCTCGAGCGCCAGCGCCGCATCAAGCCCTGGCTGTCCGGTCTGCTGAAACAGGGCAAGCGCGTGGAGCGCGTGAAGTATGGTGTGGACGAGGACGTCTGCAACGGCGACCACGCCTGTATCCGCCTCTCGGGCTGCCCCACGCTCACACTCAAGGACAACCCGGACCCCTTGAAGGTCGACCCCGTGGCCACCGTGATCGACGGCTGCGTAGGCTGCGGCCTGTGCGGCGCCAACGCGCACGCGGCCACGCTCTGCCCCTCCTTCTACCGCGCCGAGGTCGTGCAGAACCCGCGCTGGCATGAACGCCTGCTCGCCGGCCTGCGCCGCTCTGTCGTGCGCGTGCTGCAACCCGCCTGACCCTGGACCCTAAGAACATGACCCAACCCATCTCCCTTCTGGTCTGCGCCCTCGGTGGCGAAGGCGGCGGCGTGCTCACCGAATGGCTGGTCGAGA
>JAYNNS010000291.1:0-3995 GCA_038112835.1 Curvibacter sp.
TACCACCGCATCCACATGCCCTGCAAAGGCACGCTCACGCGCATGATCTATGTGCCGGGTGACCTGTTTTCGGTCAACCCCACCACGGCGCGCGGCGTGCCGGGTCTCTTTGCGCGCAACGAGCGCGTGGTCTGCGTGTTCGACACCGCGCACGGCCCCCTGGTGCTGGTGCTCGTGGGTGCCACCATCGTGGGCAGCATGGCCACGGTCTGGCACGGCGTGGTCAACCCGCCGCGCCGGCCCGTGCTGACCGAATGGCACTACGACGGACAGGGGATCGGGCTGGCGCAGGGCGCCGAGATGGGCCGCTTCCTCCTGGGCTCCACCGTCGTGATGCTCTGGCCCCGGGCCGCCGCCCTGGGTTTCAATCCGGAATGGGCGCCTGCACGCCCGATCCGGCTTGGTGAGAAAATGGCGCATTCACTGTCTTAAACGGAGTTTTTATGCCCGCACTTTTGCCCAACGTGGACCCGGACGGCCTGCTCGAGTTCTCGGTGGTCTACACCGACCGAGCGCTCAACCACATGTCCAAGCGCTTCCAGGGTGTGATGCGGGACATCTCCGGCATCCTCAAAGAGGTCTACAAAGCCAAGTCTTCGGTGCTTGTGCCCGGCAGCGGCACCTTCGGCATGGAAGCCGTGGCGCGCCAGTTCGCCACCGGCAAGAAGACCCTGGTCATCCGCAACGGCTGGTTCAGCTACCGCTGGACCCAGATCTTCGAGATGGGCAACATCCCGGCCAGCGCCACCGTGCTCAAGGCGCGTCGCGTGGGCACCGGCTCGCAGGCCCAGTGGATCCCCTGCCCCGTGGACGAAGTCGTGGCCGCGATCAAGGCCGAGAAGCCCGACGTCGTCTTCGCCCCGCACGTGGAAACCTCGGCCGGCATGGTCCTGCCCGACGACTACCTGAAGAAGGTCACCGACGCCGTCCATGAAGTGGGCGGCCTCTTCGTGCTGGACTGCATCGCCTCCGGCTGCCTCTGGGTCGACATGCAGGCCACGGGCGTGGACGTGCTGGTCAGCGCGCCCCAGAAGGGCTGGAGCGGCTCCCCGGCTTGCGCCATGGTCATGCTCAGCGAGCGTGCCCGCCAGGCCATCGACGGTACCACCAGCACCAGCTTTGCCGCCGACCTCAAGAAGTGGCTGCAGATCATGGAAGCCTATGAAAACGGCGGCCACATGTACCACACCACCATGCCCACCGACGCCCTGGCGCGTCTGGACCAGGTGATGCGCGAGACCAAGGAATACGGTTTCGACAAGGTGCGTCAGGAACAGATCACCCTGGGCCACAAGGTGCGCGCGCTGATGGAGGCCCGCGGCTTCGTCAGCGTGGCCGCCGAGGGCTTCAAGGCCCCGGGCGTGGTCGTGAGCTACACCACCGACCCCGAGATCCAGAACAGCAAGAAGTTCCTGGCCCTGGGCCTGCAGACCGCCGCCGGCGTGCCCCTGCAGTGCGACGAGCCCGCCGACTTCAGCACCTTCCGCATCGGCCTCTTCGGCCTGGACAAGCTGCACAACCCTGACCGCAGCGTTAAGCAACTCGCTGAAGCGCTGGACAAGCTGGGGTATGCGGAGAAGGTGGCGCAGGCGGCCTGATCTCGTTCACTCCCAATCAAGAAAGCCCCGGCTCGTGAGAGTCGGGGCTTTCTTGTACTGTGCTGTCTCCGCCACCTGGCTGCGGTCCGTGTCCACCACGACCCCGCCCCACATGGTGCCGAGCGGCGCGGAAGCTATGCCGCCACGCTGTCAGGACTGCTGAAGTTGAGCGTCTCTTTTTCGATGTCGTAGTCGTACAGCGACTTGCGGAAGGCCGCCGAGTTGGCGATCTCGCGGTCGCGCTGGGCCAGGTCCTTGTACTCGGACATGGAGTCGTAGCGCATGCCGTTGCGACGCGCCTCGGTCTGCACCATCGAGGCACGCGGGCGGCGCAGGGCTTCGTAGCGCTGGAGCACGTCGGCGATGGGCGCGCTCTGGTCCAGACCCTCCAGCAACACGGCCAGGGCCGTGCCGTCTTCGATGGCCTGGTTGGCGCCCTGGCCCAGGTGCGGCAGCATGGGGTGGGCGGCATCACCCAGCAACGCCAGCCGGCCGTTCGTCCATTGGCTCAGGGGGCGGCGGTCGTAG
Source organism: Curvibacter sp. (assembly GCA_038112835.1). Lineage (GTDB taxonomy): Bacteria > Pseudomonadota > Gammaproteobacteria > Burkholderiales > Burkholderiaceae_C > Hylemonella. The sequence goes on from JAYNNS010000291.1 coordinate 2,127, forward strand.
AGGCCCCACCAGAAGCAGGTCTCCACCTGGCTCAGCAGCTCGGTGACGCGCGGGTCCCAGCCGGCGAAGGACGCGGCCAGTTCGTCGCGGTCGCCCACCGCCGACCACGACTCGGCGGTCTGGCTGCTGGTGGGGACGAAGCCGACGTAGTTCACCAGCGTGCCGCTGCGCAGCGGGAAGGTCATGAAGTGCTTGCCGTCGCCCATCCACACCTGGTGTGCTTCGCGCCGCCAGTCGGGGATCCGCTCCATGGAGAGCACGCCCCGATAGGCGCGAAAGCCCGCATACTCCGGCGCCGAAGGCGCCACGACGTATTTCTGCAGCACGGAGTTGATGCCGTCGGCGGCGATCACCACGTCGGCGTCCACGACCTGGCCGTTCTCGAAGAGCAGCTGCGCGCCGGCCGCGTCCTGGGTGAAGCCGGTGCATTTGTGGCCGGTGTGGACGATGCCGGGCGGCAGCGCATCGGCCAGCACCTGCAGCAAGTCGGCGCGGTGCATGCCGTACATGCCGTTCCAGCCCGCGGAGTCGGTGATCGTGATCTTGCCGACCAGCGTGCCGTCCATCCGGTAGTACTCCGAACCCGAGCCGACCCTGGCACCGACCTGGGCCAGGGCCGCACCCAGGCCGATGCGCTCGAGCTGTCGCAGGCTGTTGGGGTAGATGAAGACGCCGGCCCCGACTTCGCGCAGGGCGCTCGACTGTTCGTAGACGGCCACGCTGATGCCGCGGTGGATCAGCGCATTCGCAGCGGCCAGGCCGCCGATGCCGCCGCCGACGATGGCGACGTGAAGCTTGTTCGACACCATGGAACCCTTCATTTGGCAGTTTTTGAAGCCGAGCCCAGCAGCTCCTGGATGGCCCGGTATTCGTGGGTGATCTCTTCGGAAAGCGCCTTGCCCGAACCCCATTCCTGCACGATGCCGGCAGGCTGGAGCTGAGCCGCGATGCCGGCATTGCGCGTCACTTTTTCCAAGGCGGGGAGGAGGGTGTCGACCACGTTCTGGGGCACGCCGGCAGGCAGGAAGAAACCGAACCAGACGCCCAGCAGATCGGACTTGTAGCCGAGCTGGCGCAGCGTCGGGACCGTCGGAAACTCCGGGAACGATGAGGAGATCGCGATCGCGCGCAAGGTGCCGCTGCGGATGTGCGCGCTGAGCGCACCGAGCGCGAGGATCACACCATCGATATGGCCGCCGATGAGATCGGTCACGGCGGGCGCCGCCCCCCTGTAATTGACAGAGTGCAAGGAAGCGCCGGTCGCGGCGTTCAGGAGCTGGACGCTGATGTCGCCCACGGAGCCCGGCCCCGCGTTGCCAATGCGCAGGCCGTTGGGGCTCCTGGGCGCGTATTCGACCATCTCCTTCAGGGTCCTGAAGGGCGCGTCCTTGTGCACGACCAGCACCGAGGGGCTGCGGGTCGTCAGCCCCAGCGGGATCAGGTCCTTGAGCGGGTCGTAGTTCGCGGCATCGGGCTCGATCACGCGGCGGATGGTCAGCGGGCTGTTCTGTGCGTAGAGCAGGGTGTAGCCGTCCTTGGGCGCGCGGATGACGGACTGGGTGCCCAGCGAGCCCCCGGCACCCGGGCGGTTCACCACTGTCACGGCCGTACCCAGCAGGCTGCCCAGCTCCTGTCCCATCAGGCGCGCGGCGCGGTCTGCGGCATCGCCCGCGGCCAGCGGCGTCACCAGGCTGATGGGCATCTTCGGGTAATCGTTCGCGCGTGCCAGGTGCGGGAGCGCCAGCAGCGATGCGGCACCCAGGATGTCTCGTCTCTTGATCATTGTTGAACCGTTTCTGGGAGTTGGATGTGTCAGCTGAATCATTCCTGCGCTTTGCGCGTCCGGACGGCAGAGGCTCTTGAACAGCT
>JAYNNS010000292.1:0-3621 GCA_038112835.1 Curvibacter sp.
CCCCTCGCGGCTGTCGATCAGGTTCACGCTGGTGAGCAGCGCATGGGCCAGCGCAGGCGCGGCGGCCGTGGTGGAGATATAGGGACGGGCGCGCTGCACCAGCCAGTCGATCACGGTGGCGTGCGCCGCCACGAAGGCACCGCTGACACCTGCTGCCTTGCCCAGCGTGCCCATGTAGACCAGCTGCGGCGACTTCAGGCTGAAATGTTCCAGCGCGCCACGGCCGTGCTCGCCGAGCACGCCGAAGCCGTGTGCATCGTCCACCACCAGCCAGGCGCCGAAGCGCTCGCACAGCGCCAGGATCTGCGGCAGCGGCGCGATGTCGCCGTCCATGCTGAAGACGCTGTCGGTCACGACGATCCTGCTCCTCGCGCTGCTGGCGGCCAGCGCCTGCTCGAGCGCGGCGACATCGTTGTGCGCATAGACCGTGACCTGGGCGCGCGCCAGGCGCGCGCCGTCGATGATGGAGGCGTGGTTGAGCGCGTCGGAAAAGATCTCGGCCTCGCCCGGCGTGGCGGCGGCCAGGGCCGTGAGCACGGCGAGGTTGGCCATGTAGCCGGTGCTCAGGTAGAGCGCCTTGGCCTGCACCAGATGCGGCGCCAGGAAATCGGCCAGACGCTCTTCCAGCGCCTCGTGGGCCCTGGAATGCCCGCTGACCAGGTGCGAGGCCCCGCTGCCCGCGCCGTAGAGGCGCACGCCTTCCTGCAGTGCCGCGGCGATGCGTGCGTCTGCGGCCAGGCCCAGGTAATCGTTGCTGTTGAAGCTCAGCACGGCGCGGCCGTCCACCGTGACGTGGGGCGCGCAGGCCGACTCGGCCGTACGGCGGTGGCGGCGCAAGCCCTGGACGTCGAGCTGCGCGATCTGTTCCTGCAAGGTGTCCAGCAATGTCATGCCATCACCTCGTCAAACGTCGCCCGCGTGCGTTCGGCCAGCAGGGCGATCTCCGCGTCGTCCAGCACATAGGGCGGCATCAGGTACACGGTGCGCCCGATGGGCCGCAGCAGCAGGCCGCGCTGCAGGGCGGCGGTAAAGAAACGGCGCGAGAAGGTGGCGGCGTGTTCGGGGTCGTCCAGCACGGCGTCGAAGGCCCAGATCATGCCCTGGCGGCGGAAGTGGCGCACCCGCGCATCGGTGGCCAGCGGCAGCAGGGCCCGGGTCAGTTCGTGCGCCTTGGCACGATTGCGGTTCAGCACATCGTCCTGGTCAAAGATATCCAGCGTGGCCAGGGCCGCGCGGCAGGCCAGCGGGTTGCCCGTGTAGGAATGCGAGTGCAGGAAGCCGCGCGTGACGTCCGGGTCGTAGAAGGCCTGGTAGATGCGGTCGCGCGTCATCACCAGCGACAGCGGCAGGTAGCCGCCGCTGATACCCTTGGACAGGCAGAGGAAGTCGGGCCAGATGTCCGCCTGTTCACAGGCGAAGAAGCTGCCCGTGCGCCCGCAGCCCACGGCGATTTCGTCGGCGATCAGGTGCACCTGATATTGGTCGCACAAGGCGCGCACCTGGCGCAGGTACGCGGGATCGTGCATGGCCATGCCGGTGGCGCACTGCACCAGGGGCTCGACGATGAGCGCGGCGACCTTGCCCGCGCGCTCCTGCAGCAGCGCCTCGAGCGCGGCGGCGGCGCGACGCGCCACGTCGGCCGCACTCTCGCCCTCGCGGCCCAACCTGGCATCGGGCGTAGCCACGACATGGGCGCGCTGGATCAGCGGACCATAGGCGTCGCGGAACAGGGACACATCGGTCACGGCCAGCGCGCCAAGGGTCTCGCCGTGGTAGCTGCCCGAGAGGCAGACGAATTCCTGCTTCTCACCCTGGCCGCTGTTGCGCCAGAAATGGAAGCTCATCTTGAGCGCGATCTCCACGGCCGAGGCGCCGTCGGAGGCGTAGAAGCAATGGCCGAGCACGCCACCCGTCAGTGCCGCCAGGCGCTCGGACAGCTCGACCACCGGCTGATGCGTGAAACCCGCCAGCATGGCGTGCTCCAGCCTGTCGAGCTGGTCCTTCAGCGCCGCGTTGATGCGCGGGTTGGCATGGCCGAAGAGGTTGACCCACCAGGAGCTGATGGCGTCCAGGTATTCGCGCCCCTGCGTGTCCACCAGCCAGGGGCCGCGTCCGTGGCTGACCGGGATCAGTGGCACGGTCTCGTGGTGCTGCATTTGCGTGCAGGGATGCCAGACGCTGCGCAGGCTGCGCGCGACCCAGTCATCGGCGGAATTGGACATCGTCATGCGGTCGTGAAGTTCGTGAGGGGCCTGCATTCTGCAAGGCGACGCCTTCACATCCTGAAAACACCGAACTTCGTGTCGTCGATCGGCGCATTGAGCGCCGCGCTCAGACCCAGGGCCAGCACACGCCGCGTGTCGGCCGGATCGATGATGCCGTCGTCCCACAGGCGGGCCGTGGCGTAGTAGGGATGACCCTGCGCCTCGTACTGCTGGCGGATCGGGGCCTTGAAGGCCTCTTCCTCCTGCGCACTCCACTGGCCACCCTTGCCTTCGATGCCATCGCGCTTGACGGTGGCCAGCACGCTGGCGGCCTGCTCGCCACCCATGACCGAGATACGCGCGTTGGGCCACATCCAGAGGACGCGCGGACCGAAGGCGCGGCCGCACATGCCGTAGTTGCCGGCGCCGAAGGACCCACCGATGATGACGGTGAACTTGGGCACCTGGGCCGTGGACACGGCGGTCACCATCTTGGCGCCGTTGCGCGCAATGCCCTCGTTCTCGTACTTGCGGCCGACCATGAAGCCGGTGATGTTCTGCAGGAAGACGAGCGGGATCTTGCGCTGGCAGCAGAGCTCGATGAAATGCGCGCCCTTGAGCGCGCTCTCGGAGAACAGGATGCCGTTGTTGGCGATGAGGCCCACGGGCATGCCCTCGATGCGCGCGAAGCCGGTCACCAGGGTGGTGCCGTAGCGGGCCTTGAATTCGTCGAATTCGGAGCCGTCGACGATGCGCGCAATGATCTCGCGCACGTCGAAGGGCTTGCGCGTGTCGGCCGGGATCACGCCGTAGAGCTCCTCGGCCGGGTAGCGGGGCGGCACGGGCTCGGTGAGCGTGGTCTGCAGGTCCTTGCGCAGGTTGAGGTTCTTCACCGCAGCACGTGCCAGGGCCAGGGCATGCAGGTCGTTCTGCGCCAGGTGGTCGGCCACACCCGACAGGCGCGTGTGCACGTCACCGCCGCCCAGGTCCTCGGCGCTCACCACCTCGCCGGTGGCGGCCTTCACCAGCGGCGGGCCGCCGAGGAAGATGGTGCCCTGGTTCTTCACGATGATGGCCTCGTCGCTCATGGCCGGCACATAGGCCCCGCCGGCCGTGCACGAGCCCATGACCACGGCGATCTGCGCGATGCCCTGTGCGCTCATGTTCGCCTGGTTGTAGAAGATGCGGCCGAAGTGCTCGCGGTCGGGAAACACCTCGTCCTGGTTGGGCAGGTTGGCACCGCCGGAATCCACGAGGTAGATGCAGGGCAGGCGATTCTGGGCCGCGATCTCCTGCGCGCGCAGGTGCTTTTTGACCGTCATGGGGTAGTAGGTGCCGCCCTTGACGGTGGCATCGTTGCAGACGATCACGCAGTCCACCCCGCTGACGCGGCCGATGCCGGCGATCAGGCCGGCAC
>JAYNNS010000292.1:3631-3960 GCA_038112835.1 Curvibacter sp.
GGGTGCGTCGCCGCCGTACATGTTGTGGGCCGCCAGCGGGCTGAGCTCGAGGAAGGGCGTGCCGGGATCGAGCAGGCGCTGCACGCGCTCGCGCGGCAGCAGCTTGCCGCGCGCCGCGTGCCTGCTGCGTGCCGCCTCACCGCCGCCCTGGGCGACTTCCTCGAGGCGGGCCTGGAGATCCTGCACCACCGCGCGCATGGCAGCGGCATTGGCCTGGAAGTCGGCCGAGCGGGCGTTGAGCTGGGTTTCCAGAATCGGCATGGCGGATGGACCTCGGCAACGGATGATTGACGTTTACGTAAACGTCAATTGTGGCAGATTCGCGCCCG
>JAYNNS010000293.1:0-3952 GCA_038112835.1 Curvibacter sp.
CTGCTCCACCTCGTCGAGCAGCTGCTCCAGCTCCCCGGGCTCGATGAACTCGGCGATGTTGTCGTTGGCGTAGAAGCGCCGGCGCGCCGCCTGCAGCCGCTCCCGTATCTTGACGGAGACCGGTGTGCCTTCGTTGGCGGCATCCGTCGGATTCATGGGGCTCAGGCTTTTCTTCAGCATGGGCCCTATGGTACCAGCGATTGGAATACCCCCATACCACCCGAAAAATCAATTCACGCAATGGCCGGAAGCTATCAAATCAATAGCGACGACCCAACAGGAACAGCGCCGCACGCAGCACACCGAAGGCCAGCCTGTCCAGCAGGCGCTGCTGCCAGGGCCGGTGGTCGTAGGCCTGCGGATCGATGCGCAGGCCTTCGTGCTCCATGGCATGGAGCAGGCGGGTCCGCAGCTCGCGGGCGAACGCCGCATCCTCGATCACCACATTGGCCTCCCGTGCCAGCAGCAGGCTCAGCGGATCGAGGTTGGACGAGCCCACCGTCGCCCAGTGCCCGTCGATCACCGCCACCTTGGCGTGCAGGAAGCTCGGCGAGTATTCATGGATCTCCACCCCGCCCTGCAGCAGCGGCCCGTAGACCGGGCGCACCGCGTGGTACTGCATGAAGTACTCGTAGCGCCCCTGCAGCAAGAGGCGTACGCGCACCCCGCGCTGCACCGCGGCGATCAGGGCCTGGCGCAGCTGACGCCCGGGCAGGAAATAGGCATTGGCGATGATGATTTCCTCGCGCGCCTGGGTGATGGCCTTGCGATAGGCCAGCTCGATGCGGCGGCGGTGCCGCACGTTGTCGCGCAGCAGCAGGGCGGCGCGCGCACTGCCCGCCGTCCGTACACCGCCCTGCGGGCCCCGCGCGCTGCGCAAGGCTTCCTGCAGGGCCCGCCAGGCGGCTGGCCAATCGGCCTCGCGCACCTCGCTCATGGCCTGCAGCCGCCACCAGAAGCGGGTCATGACCTCGTGCACCGCCGTCGCCAGCGGCCCCGTCACGCGTACCGCGAAATCGAAGCGCGGCGCCGCCAGCCGACCGTGGTTGGGGTCATGCCAGTCATCGAGGATGTTGATCCCGCCACAAAAGGCGACTTCACCGTCCACCAGGCAGAGCTTGCGGTGCAGGCGGCGCCAGCGGCTGGGCAGCAGCAGGCCCAGGCCACCGGCCGGCTTGTAGATGTGCCAGCGCACGCCGGCAGCGTCCAGGCGCTGGGCCCAGCGCTCGGGCAGGCGCGGCGTTCCGACCCCATCGGCGACCAGATAGACCTGGACCCCGCGCTGCGCCGCCGCCACCAGCGCCTCCACCACCTGCTCGGCCGCCGGATCGGGCCAGAAGATGTAGGTCTCGACCCGGATCTCGTGCAGGGCCCGGGCCATGGCCTCGCACATGGCGGGGAACAGCTCGGCCCCGCCTTGCAGCAGTTGGACTCCATGCCCTGCGCGCAGGACGCTGCGTCTGCCTGGGTTCATCCGCTCAGGCCGAACTCGGCGATCAGGGGCAGATGGTCGGACATGCGCCACCAGGGCCGTCCCCGGGGCACGTGCACGCCCACGGGTCGCAGGCCACGCGCATAGACATAGTCGAGCTGGACCAGGGGCAGGCGGGCCGGGAAGGTCGGGTGGCGGGCCGGCTCGAAGGTCTGCAGGCCCATGGCTGCGAAGAGGCGATGCACGCGCTCACCCCAGTCGTTGAAATCACCCGCCACCAGCAGCGGGGCATCGGCCGGCACCTCGCGTGCGATGTAGCGGTCGAGCTGCTCGGCCTGGCGCACGCGGCTGGCGCGGATCAGGCCCAGATGGACCACGACCACGTGCACCGCCCGATCGTGGACCAGGACCTCGCTGTGCAGCAGTCCGCGCTGCTCGAAACGGTGATCGGACATGTCCTCGTGGCTGTGCGACAGCACGGGCCAGCGCGAGAGCATGGCATTGCCGTGCTCGCCGTGGCGCGTGTAGGCGTTGGTACGGTAGACGGCCTCGTAGCCCTCGGGCGCGAGGAAGTCGGCCTGCGGCAGCTCGGGCCAGCGCGTGAAGTACTGCTCCTCGCGGCGGTTCATGCGCCGGACTTCCTGCAGGCAGACGATATCGGCGTCGAGCTGCTCCACCGCCAGGCCCAGGTTGTGGATCTCCAGCCGGCGCCGCGGTCCCAGGCCCTGCACGCCCTTGTGGATGTTGTAGGTGGCCACGCGCAGGGTCTGCATGGTCTCAGCCCAGGGTCGCCGCGGGGGCAAAGCGCGGCAGCATCAGGCAGGCTTCGGCATTGCTGGGCGAGGCGCAGGCCTCGGCCGCCTCGCGCCAGGGCAGCCAGCGCCAGGCCGTGTGCTCACGCGGGCTCAGCGTGACGGGGGTGCCCGCCGGCACGCACAGCCCGAACAGGTGCTCGGTGTTGTGGACCACGCCCGGCGCATAGCGCCAGCGCCACATGGGGTAGATCTCGTAGACGTTCTCCAGCCCCCAGTCGACCAGGCGATGGCCGGGCGCACGCGCGGCGATGCCGGTCTCCTCGGCGATCTCGCGCACGGCCGTGGCCTCGTAAGGCTCGTCCGCATGGTCCTTGGCACCGGTGACGGACTGCCAGTAGTCGTCAGCGTCGGCGCGCTTGATCAGCAGCACGTCCAGCGCCGGCGTGTGCACCACGACCAGCACCGATTGCGGAATCTTGTAGCTCGGCGTATCCATGAAAAAGGGCACTGCCCCCGACGAGCAGTGCCCTTGGATTCTGCCTGAAGGCCGGCCGCGGCCTCAAGCCGCCGGCTGCGGGTTGCGCAGGCGGATGTGCAGTTCGCGCAGCTGCTTCTCGTCGACCGGGCTCGGGGCCTGGGTCAGCAGGCACTGGGCGCGCTGGGTCTTGGGGAAGGCGATCACGTCACGGATGGACTCGGCGCTCGTCATCAGCGTGACGATGCGGTCCAGGCCGAAAGCCAGGCCGCCGTGCGGCGGCGCGCCGTACTGCAGCGCGTCGAGCAGGAAGCCGAACTTGAGCTGGGCCTCCTCGGGCGTGATCTTGAGCGCGTCGAAGACCTTCTGCTGCACGTCGGCGCGGTGGATGCGCACCGAGCCGCCGCCGATCTCCCAGCCGTTGAGCACCATGTCGTAGCCCTTGGCGATGCAGCGCTCGGGCTCGGTCGCCATCCAGTCCTCGTGGCCATCCTTGGGCGCGGTGAAGGGGTGGTGCACGGCGGTGTAGCGCTGGGCTTCCTCGTCGAACTCGAACATGGGGAAATCCACCACCCACATCGGCGCCCAGCGGTTCTCGAACAGGCCGCTCTTCTTGCCGAACTCGCTGTGACCGACCTTGAGGCGCAGCGCGCCGATGGCGTCGTTGACGATCTTGGCCTTGTCGGCGCCGAAGAAGATCAGGTCGCCGTCCTGGGCGCCGGTGCGCTTGAGGATCTCGGCGATGGCCGCGTCGTGCAGGTTCTTGACGATGGGCGACTGCAGGCCGTCACGGCCCTTGGCGACCTCGTTGACCTTGATCCAGGCCAGGCCCTTGGCGCCGTAGATCTTGACGAACTCGGTGTAGGCATCGATCTCGCCGCGGCTCATCTCGCCGCCGCGCGGCACACGCAGGGCCACCACACGACCGCCCTTCACGCCACCGCCGGCAAAACTGCAGGTGAAACATTGCGGCCAGTGATCGCGCCCGCCGGCGGGGTTCATCTTCGGCGTGCGGCCGAATTCGGCCAATGTGGTCACCAGCGTGTTGTCCAGCAACCCTCGATCGTGTAGATCCTCAATCAATGCGCTGTAGCCCTGATCATACATCGGCGCGATGATCTCCGCCATTTGCTTGATGGACATAAACGGCTTCGATCCGTGGATGTCCCAGGAGAGCTGACTGAAGACGGTAAGGAAACTGTTCAGGGTCACAAAGCGCACGCCGTTTTCAATCAGGCGTCGTGCCAGCAGGCAGCATTGGCCGAAGCGGTTCATGCCGTATCGTTCGCG
>JAYNNS010000294.1:0-3944 GCA_038112835.1 Curvibacter sp.
TGGACCGGCTGCGTGCCGCCGGCGCCACCGAGGTCGTGCCCGAGGCCATCGAGGGTTCGCTCATGCTGGCCAGCCATGCCCTGGCCCTGGTGGGCGTGCCCATGCGCCGCGTGATCCGGCTCGTGCAGGACCAGCGTGATGCGCGCTACAACCTGCTGCGCGGCTATTTTCATGGCGCCGACGACAGCGGCGTCGACGACGGCGCCCAGGAGCGTCTGCACAGCCTGACGCTGCCCGCGGGTGCCCATGCGCTGGGCCGGCGTCTGGACAGCCTGCTGCCGGCACTGGACGCCATCCGCGTGCTGAGCCTGCGCCGCCGCAACGGCAAGACCCTGGCCCCCGACGCGCACCTGCAGCTGGAAGACGGCGACACCCTGGTACTGTCCGGCCGGGCCGAGGCACTGGCGCGGGCCGAGGAAGCCCTGCTGCGCGGCTGAGGCCCACTTTTTCCGAGCGAGACCCGATCATCATGCAAGACCCCAACATCACCGACTACCTGCGCAGCCATATCCGCACCGTGCCCGACTGGCCGGCGCCCGGCGTGCAGTTCCGCGACATCACGCCGCTGCTGCAGAACCCGCGGGTGTTCCGGGTCCTCATCGATGCCTTCGTCCACCGCTACATGGATCCGGCGCTGCGGCCTGATGTGGTGGCCGGGCTGGATGCGCGCGGCTTCATCCTGGGTTCGGTGATCGCCTACGAGCTGGCTGTGGGTTTCGTGCCCATCCGCAAGAAGGGCAAGCTGCCCTACACCACGGTGGAGGAGACCTACGAACTCGAATACGGCAGCGCCACGGTGGAACTGCACACCGATGCCGTCCGGCCCGGCGATCGCGTGCTGCTGGTCGACGACCTGATCGCCACCGGCGGCACCATGATGGCCGGCAAGAAGCTGCTCGAAAAGCTGGGGGGCCGGGTGATCGAGGGCGCGGCCATCGTCGACCTGCCCGAATTGGGCGGCTCGGCCCGCTTGCGCCAGGCCGGCCTCCCGCTTTTCACCCTGCTGGACTTCAGCGGGCACTGAAGCCGGCGCGATCTCAGATCAGGTCACCGTACTGGGTCCGGCTCAGCGGCAGGCGGTCGTTCTCTTCTCCGGGACGCGTTTCGTCGAACTCGGTCGAGGGAAATTCGCTCGCCGGAAAGCTCGGCGCACTGCGGGGCTTGCTCGCTGCCGGTTTCTTGCCCAACCCCTGGGTCTGCCTGAAGGCATGGACCTCATCGGGCCGGATGGGCTCGAAACGTGGCGACTTGCGGTCGGGCGGGAAGGCCGGCGGCAGGCCCATCACCTCGGCTTCAATGTGTACGCGGTTGAGCACGGGCGGCACACCCAGCTCGGGTTCGGTTCGAGGCTTGCGCAGGACCGAACCCGCCACCTTGGCCAGCTGGCTGATGCGCCAGTAGACCGCCGTGACCTCGATGTGGTGACGCTGGCGCGCATTCTGGGTGATGACCTCCTCGATCTCGGCCAACTGGCCGATGTGCTCGGCCATCTCCCGGGGCAGGTCCATCATGATCAGGTACTGCCTGCCGCGCGAGTCGAGCGAGAGGACCTTGTACTTGTAGCTGGACGACAGCATGCCCACGCGCGCCATCGATTCACGCACCACGGCATACAGCAGCTCCCGGCGCTCCAGCCGCTGGGACTTGCGATCGCGCGCCCGTTCGTCTTCGCCCGCTTGCGAGCTGGGACCGGCTTCCGGCACAGGCGAAGGCTTGGCAGTGGTTTTCTTCGCGAAGAGGTTGTCGAGTCTTACCATGATCTTGCTTCCCGTCCTCCGGTCTGTCCCCGGAAAAAGCTGCATCGGTCTGCCGGGGGAATTGTCCCTAGAAATGCGATCCGGTGCATTCCCCGGCGTAAGCAATTGTTTCGTCTTCGCCTGCGGCAGCGAATATGGATACGACAGTACGCCGATTCCCCACCCTTGACAACCGCCCCGGCTATTTGCCGATGCAGAAGCGGGAAAAGATGACGCCCAGCAGGTCATCGGAGGAGAACTCGCCCGTGATCTCGTTGAGCGCGTTCTGCGCCAGCCGCAGTTCCTCGGCCAGCAGATCCAGGGCCTGGGCCTGCGCTGCCAGATGCGCGGCCGCCATGTCCAGGTGTTGCTGCACGCGGCGCAGCGCCTGGACGTGGCGTTCGCGTGCGATGTAGACCCCCTCGGGCGCCGCCTGCCAGCCCACCGTCTGCAAGAGACGCTGGCGCAGGGCCTGCAGACCCGTGCCGGTCTTGGCCGAGAGGCTCAGACCTTCTTGCCCGGGAGAGGGGGCGGCGTCGGCCTTGTTCCAGACATCGAGCACCGGTACGCGCGCAGGCACACGCCGGGCCAGCTCCCGGACGATCTGCGCATCGGCCTCGCGGTAGTCCGGCTGGCTGGCGCGGGTGAGGTCGTGCAGGAAGAGCACCACGTCCGCACCCTCGATCTCGGTCCAGGCGCGCGCGATGCCGATGCGCTCGACCTCGTCGCTGCTCTCGCGCAGGCCGGCTGTGTCGATCACATGCAGGGGCACACCTTCGATCTGGATGGTCTGCTGCACCTTGTCGCGCGTGGTTCCAGGGATGGGCGTGACGATGGCCAGTTCGGCGCCGGCCAGGGCATTGAGCAGCGAGCTCTTGCCCGCGTTGGGCTGGCCCGCGATCACAACCTTGATGCCCTCGCGCAGCAGGCTGCCCTGGCGCGCGTGTTGCAGCACGGCCGCCAGCTGCTGCTGCAGGCGCGCCAGCTGGCCCTGGGCATCGGCCTTCTGCAGGAAATCGATCTCCTCCTCGGGAAAATCCAGCGTGGCCTCGACCAGCATGCGCAGCTGGATCAGCGCTTCGCGCAACACACCGATCTCGCGTGAGAAGGCACCGCCCAGCGAGCGACTGGCACTGCGCGCCGCGGCCTCGGTGCTGGCATCGATCAGGTCGGCCACGGCCTCGGCCTGGGCCAGGTCGAGCTTGTCATTGAGGAAGGCGCGCTCGGTGAACTCGCCCGGCTGGGCCAGACGCAGGCCGGGCAGCACGGCGCGCCCGCTGACCGGGTCGCGCTGCGCAGCGACTTCCAGGCAGCGCGCCAGCAGCAGCTGCAACACCACCTGGCCACCATGCACCTGCAGCTCGAGCACCTCTTCGCCGGTGTAGGAATGCGGGGCCGGGAAGTGGAGGGCCAGGCCATGATCCAGCGCTTCGCCGGTCGCATCGCACAGCGTCAGGTAGGTGGCGTGGCGCGGCTGCAGGGCCCGGCCACACAGTGCCGGCACGAAGGCGTCCAGCCCCCGCCCGCTCACGCGCACGATGCCCACCGCCCCGCGCCCGGGCGCGGTGGCAATGGCAAGGATGGGTTCCTGGTGACGCGCGAGCATGATGTGATGTTACTCAGCCCCATACCCCAACGGAGGCAGCCGTGGAACCGGCCTGGCCGGGCCACTGGCTGCGTCCCCCGCCACCTCAAAAGGAGCGGGGGAAGGCGCCCTGCGCCTCAGAGGAGCTTACTTGAACTTCGGCAGGTTGAACTGCGGCGGCACGCCCATGCGGGTGTTGATGATCCACTGCTGGGCGATCGACAGGATGTTGTTCGTCAGCCAGTAGAGCACCAGGCCCGAGGGGAAGAAGAAGAACATCACGCTGAAGACCAGCGGCATCAGCCACATCATCTTGGCCTGCACCGGATCCGGCGGCAGCGGGTTGAGGGCCGTCTGCAGCAGGGTCGTGGCGGTCATCAACAGGGGCAGGATGTAGTAAGGGTCCTCGGCCGAGAGATCCTTGATCCAGAGAATCCAGGGTGCGTTGCGCATCTCCACGCTGGACAGCAGCACCCAGTACAGCGCGATGAAGACCGGGATCTGGATCATGATGGGCAGGCAGCCACCCATGGGGTTGACCTTCTCCTCGCGGTAGATGCGCATCATCACCTGCTGCATCTGCTGCGGCTTGTGCTTGAGGCGCTCCCGCATATAGGTGATGG
>JAYNNS010000295.1:0-3893 GCA_038112835.1 Curvibacter sp.
GCCGATGGCGCCGCAGACCGTGCTCTCGCACCTGACCAGCGTGCTGCAGGCCGAAAACGTGGCAGCCGAGCCGGGCGCGCTGCGCCTGCTGGCGCGCGCCGCGCGCGGCTCCATGCGCGACGCGCTCTCGCTGACCGACCAGGCCATCGCCTTCGGTTCGGGCCAGCTCGAAGAGGCCACGGTGCGCCAGATGCTGGGCAGCGTGGACCGCTCGCACGTCTTCCGTCTGATCGACGCACTGGCCCAGGGCGACGGCAGGACCGTGGTCGAGACCGCCGAGGCCCTGCGCGGCTACGGCCTGAGCGCGGCCTCCACGCTGGAGGAGATGACCGTGGTGCTGCAGCGCATGGCCGTGCTGCAGGCCGTGCCCGGCGGCGCCGACAGCGCAGATCCCGAGGCTGCCGAGACCGCGCGCCTGGCCGCACTGCTGCCGGCCGATGAGACCCAGCTGCTCTACAGCCTGTGCCTGCACGGCCGGGGCGAGCTGGGCCTGGCGCCCGACGAGTACGCGGCGCTGACCATGGTGCTGCTGCGCCTGCTGGCCTTCAAGCCCGGTGCCATGCCTTCGGGCGGCTCGTCGGAAAAAAAAACACTGAAATCGCCCCAGGCCACAGCGCGGCCTCAGCCTGAGACGGCGGCTCCCGCCCGGACCCAGCCCCTGATGGCCGCGACGCAGGTTGTGGCGCGACCCGCTTCTTCCGTCCGGGCTGAGCCTGTCGAGGCCCTTCGACAAGCCCAGGGTGAACGGAGTACGCCCACGCCACCGGTGGCCGCACGCCCGATCGCTGCCCCCGCAGCGGCGCCTGTCGCCCGTCCTCCCGACGTCACACCCCCGGGCCAGGTGCTGTCCGTGGTGGATGAAGAACATCCCGTGCAACCCGCCAGGCCCGTGACGGCCATGTCTACGGCCCAGGTGGTGGCCGTGCCCGTGCGCGTGACGCCCGAATCGCGCGCCGACGCGCCGGCACCCGGCGCGTCCCAGGGCTCGCCCCTGGTGCCGACGGAGGAGGGCGGCTACTGGCACCAGGTGGTGCGTGGCCTGATCGCCAGCGAGGCCATCACGGCACTGGTGCGCGAACTCGCCCTGCAGTCGCAGCTGGTCGCGCGCGACGCCGACCAGTGGCTGCTGCGCGTGGAGCGCGAGTCGCTGAACTCGGCCTCGAGCCGCGAACGCCTGCAGGCCGCCTTGCAGGCCGCCGGTCACCCCATCACGCTGGCTGTCGAGATCGGTCGCGTGAGCGACAGTCCGGCCCGGCGCAATGCCGCCATCGCCGAAGAGAAGCAGCTGGCGGCGGAAAAGCTCATCCACGAAGACCCCTTCGTGCAGGCCATGATGCGGGACTTCGGCGCGAAAATCGTGCCTGGCAGCATCAAGCCCATCGAACCGAATAGTCAACCGAAGTAAGGAACACCATGTTCAACAAAGGACAACTCGCCGGCCTCATGAAGCAGGCCCAGGCCATGCAGGACAACCTCAAGAAGGCGCAGGAAGAGCTGGCCTTCATCGAGGTCAGCGGTGAATCCGGTGCGGGCCTGGTCAAGGTCGTCATGACCTGCAAGCACGACGTCAAGCGCGTGACCATCGATCCCAGCCTGCTGGCCGAGGACAAGGACATGCTCGAAGACCTGGTGGCCGCCGCCTTCAACGCCGCCGTGCGCAAGGCCGAGGAGACCAGCCAGGAGAAGATGGGCAAGCTCACCGCCGGGATGCCAGGCCTCCCCGGCGGCATGAAATTCCCTTTCTAAGGGCTACTGCGCAGGCGTGAGCGTCGTTGCGGGGCCGTCGGCAAATCCTCATGGACCTCGAGTCCATTCCGGTTCTCCGCCACCCGCGTCTCGCCTGACGCCCGCTCGCTACGCCCGAGACCTTGCTGGTTCTCCATGTCCGACGCCCATACCCTTGATGCGCTGATCCAGGCCCTGCGCCGCCTGCCGGGCGTGGGCGTGAAGTCGGCCTCGCGCATGGCCTTTCATCTGCTGCAGCACGACCGCGAGGGAGCGCAGCTGCTGTCGCGGGCCCTGCAGGAGGCGGCCAGCAGCGTGCGCCACTGCACGCGCTGCCACACCTTCAGCGAGGCCGAGGTCTGCGGCACCTGCCAGGATCCGGCGCGCGACGCGAGCAAGCTCTGCGTGGTGGAGACGCCGGCCGACCAGATGGCGCTGGAGCGCACCGGCGCCTACAAGGGCCTGTACTACGTGCTCATGGGCAAACTCAGCCCGCTCGACGGCATCGGCCCGCGCGACATCGGCATCCAGACCCTGCTGCAGCGCGCTGGCGACGGCACGGTGCGCGAGGTCATCCTGGCGACCAATTTCACCGCCGAGGGCGAGGCCACGGCGCACGTGATCGGCGAGGCGCTCAAGGCGCGCGGCGTGGCCTTCACGCGGCTCGCGCGCGGCGTGCCCATCGGCAGCGAACTCGAGTACGTGGATCTGGGCACCATCGCCCATGCGCTGGTGGACCGGCGCTGACACCTGATAATCCGGCGCAATTCCGGCAAGCCTCAAGACACATCCCACCCTGACCGCAACATCATGACCTTTGCCCGTTTCACCCTGGCCTACTGGTGCGTCTTCATCGCCGCACTGCTGCCCATCGCCTGCGCCGTCCTTGCCAAGTCCGGCATGGTGGGCCGGCCGCGCAAGGACGGGGGCTATGACAACGACCACCCGCGGGCCTGGCTGGCCCGGCAGACCGACTGGCGCGCGCGCGCGAACGCCGCGCAGCAGAACAGCTTCGAGGCCTTGCCTTTCTTCATCGGCGCCGTCATCGTCGCCCATCTGATGGGTGCCCACCAGCTGCGCCTGGACATGCTGGCCTTCCTGTTCGTCTTCCTGCGCGTGATCTACATCATGGCCTACGTCTCGGGCATGAGCACGGCGCGCTCCGTGGTCTGGACCCTGGGGCTGCTGACCAATATCGGCATCTTTTTCCTCGGCTATCACTGAGCCGCCGCGGCGCCTGCCGCTCCCTTTAGGGGAAACCCGCTCGGGAAGTTTCCCGATGCGGCGCGGGCGCAGTCCGGCTACCCTTGGAGGATGCGTGACATCAAGAGCAGGGAGCAGAACATCATGTCCGACCATCACCTCAGCCGACGTTCCTTCACGGCCGGCGCCGCGCTTGCCGCGGCCAGCCTGGGCCTGCCAGCCCTGGCTGCCGACCCGAAACCGGAGAAAACCAAGGTGGCCATCGCCGTGGGTGGCAAGGCCTCCTTCTACTACCTGCCCCTGACCATCGCCGAGCAGCTGGGCTACTTCAAGGCCGAGGGCCTGGAGGTGGAGATCAGCGATTTCGCCGGCGGGGCGCGCGCGCTGCAGGCCGTGGTGGGCGGCTCGGCCGACGTGGTCAGCGGCGCCTACGAGCACACCATCAACCTGCAGAACAAGGGCCAGCTCTACCAGGCCTTCGTGCTGCAGGGTCGGGCCCCCCAGATCGCCCTGGGCGTCTCCGCCAAGACCATGGCCCACTACAAGACCGTGGCCGACCTCAAGGGCAAGAAGATCGGCGTCACGGCGCCGGGCTCGTCCACCAACATGATGGCCAATCTCGTGCTGGCGCGTGCCGGCCTCAAGGCCGCGGACGTGAGCTTCATCGGCGTGGGCACCTCGGCGGGGGCGCTGACCGCGTTGCGCTCGGGCCAGATCGACGCGATCTGCAACATCGACCCGGTCATGACCATGCTGGAGCAGAAGGGTGATGTGCGCGTGGTCTTCGACACCCGCACGCTCAAGGGGACGCGCGAGGTCTTCGGCGGCCCCATGCCCGCGGGGTGCCTGTACGCGCCGCTGGAGTTTGTACAGAAGAATCCGGCCACGGCCCAGGCCCTGACCAACGCCATGGTGCATGCCCTCAAATGGCTGCAGACTGCGGGCCCGAGCGACATCATCAAGAC
>JAYNNS010000296.1:0-3879 GCA_038112835.1 Curvibacter sp.
GGCCCCGAGCTGCAGAACAACCGCGCCCAGATCGCCATCGAGACCGAGCTGCTGGACGTGCTGGCCTCCTGAGCCTCGGGCCGGGCTCCCCGCTTGACAGCCCTCCGGGCCTGCGTGCGATAGTGTGCCTGCGGCAGGCCTTCCGGTACGGATGCGCGCCGCTCCACACCCACAACCACCGAGGAGACTTCCATGCAGCACTTGTTACCACGCAGGCTGGCCCTGCTCGTTCTCACCCTGGGGCTGGCCGCCTGCGCCAGCTGGCCCGGTCCCGGCTGGGTGACCCTGATCGACGGCGAACGGGGTCTGGACAACTGGAACCGCGTCGGCGACGCCAACTGGCAGGTGGATGCCGGCGGCATCACGGCCAACCAGGGCAAGGGAGGCTTCCTGGTCTCCAAGCAAAGCTACAAGGACTTCGTGATCTACGCCGAGTTCTGGGCAGCGAGCGACACCAACAGCGGCATCTTCTTCCGCGCCTCCGATCCCGCCAGGATCACCGCCGACAACTCGTACGAGGCCAACATCTGGGACATCCGTCCCGACCCGACCTACGCCACCGGCGCCATCGTGAACTTTGCCCCCGTCCCCAAGCCGCCGGTCTACCTGGCTGGCGGGCGCTGGAACACCATGGAGATCACGGCCCAGGGTGAGCTGCTGACGGTCAAGCTCAACGGCGTGCAGACCGTGCAGATCCGCAACAACAAGTACAGCAGCGGCCCCTTCGCCCTGCAGTACGGCGCCGGCGTACAGGGCGCCAACGGCGGTCCGATCAAGTGGCGCATGGTGCGGATCAAGCCGCTGTGAGCCGAGCGTCCGACTGACACAGCCTGCCGTGCCGCCGCACGGCAGGCTGCCGCTCAAGGCGCCAGCGGCGTCAGCTCCAGGTCCAGGCCATTGATGAAATCGCTGTCCGGCTTGACCTCCACGAACAGCGCCCCGGAATCGACCAGTCGCAGCTTGGCCAGCTGCTCGCGTGCGATGCGCAGCACGTAGCGGCCGGGCATGACCTGGTGCAGGGTGTAGAAGCCGTCGGACGAGCTGCGGACCCGCATGACCACGATCCCCAGCGCATCGACCAGCTCGAGCTGGGCATCGCCGATGCCGCGCCGGCCATTCCTGTCGCGCAGGTAGACCGTGCCGTCGATGTCGGTGGTCGTGGCGACCGGGAACTCCAGTGCCTGCGCCAGCCCCGGGCGTGGCAGCACGCGCACGCCCTCGCGCACCGGCTTCCACTGCGGGTCCTCCAGCGTCGCCGGGTCGAGGGCGATGTCCGCATAGCGCCCGGGCGCCAGGCGGTTGATCATCAGCGTGCCGCTGTCGTCGGTGCGCACGGGGTAACGCCCGCCGCGGTTGACGATGAAGCCCGCATTCGGCACGAACTCCTCGCCCGGATCACGAATGCCGTTGAGGTTGCGATCGACGAAGGCCAGCGCCGACACCGAGCCGGTCCCCGCCAGCGGCAGCGCATCGGAGAACCATTCACCCGAGCGCGGGTTGCGGCCCAGGGCGATGAACAGCTGCACCGCCACCGCCGCCTCCTTGCGGTCCGAATAGCTGCCGCTGATGGCCAGGGCGTAGCGACCCAGGTTCTTGCTCACGCCCCCGGACACCAGGCTCTGGTTGGTGTTCATGTCGTGCAACAGGCCGGCGTTGACCCGGTAGCCGGCCGACAGGTTGCGGTCTGCCGCCAGCGCCACGGTGTCCAGGCGGTTGTCCGGCCGCAGTGAATAGCCCAGTTGCCCAGACAGGCCCATGCCCGCCACGCGCCGGCTCAGCTGCAGGCTGCCCGTGGTCCTCACCGTGCTGGGCTGGCCCACCCCGCTCGAATGCAGCCAGCTCAGGCCGTTGGTGAACGAGGTACCCGCCGCCATGAAGGAAAAACGCCCCGTGACCTGGTCGTTGCGGGCCCCGGACTGCAGCTGGTCGCGCTGCACATCCAGCGCCACGGGAATGCGCGGCAGCCACTCGCCGGGCGCGAGCGAGCCCAGCAGGCGCAGCTTGTTGCGCTGGACCACGGGGTTGCCACTGGCACTGAACACATCGCTGTCGTAGCCACCCTGCAGCTGCGTGTGCAACAGGTCCAGCGCGTAGCTGCCCAGCCGCGTCTTCAGCCCCAGCTCGCCCAGCAGGCCGCCATTGGGGGCCATGACCACCTCCGAGGTGGCGATGGCCGCATCCCAGTACCCCCGCAACCCCAGCTGGACATAGCCCCGGTTCTCGGTGCCGGTCTGGCCCGCCACGGGACGCGGCAGCTGGATGAAGGCGGCGCTGCCGGCCAGCGACTTGCTCAGGCCCAGATCGAAACGGGCCACCCCGCGATCGCCGCCATCGCGCGCCTCGTGCAGCGTCAGCGCGTAGAGGAACTCCCCCGGCTTGACGATGGACTGGTCGAGCTGGAAGGAACGGCGCTCCGTGCGCACCTGGCCCAGCGGGCCATTGAAGACCAGCTGGAAATCGTTGCGCCCGTAGGACAGGGGCAGATCGTCGAAGGCATAGAGGCCATCACCGCGCGAGGCCTGGAAACCCACCAGCGCGTCGTTGTAGTACAGCGTCACGTCCCAGCCCGGCGGCAGGTCGCCGCGCAGGCTCTGGCGGTCGAAACTGGTAGGCAGGTTCAGCGGCCGGTTGCTCACCGTCACGCCGCCACCCACCGGGCTGCCGGCCATCACATTGGGCACGCTGGGCACCTGGATATTGCCCAGCATGAAGCTGCGCGCCTGCAGCGGCCCGAGCAGGCCGGCGTCCGGATCGTTGCGGCCCAGGGTCAGGCGGTAATCGGTCTTGTCCTGGTTGCGCCGCGCGTTCACATAGGCCGCGCCCTCCAGGCCCAGCACGTCGGCCGTCATGTAGGCCGTGTAGGCGCTGTTGTACTGACGCGAGTCCGGGCCGAAGCGGGCATCGGCCCCGAAGGTCTGGTCGATGAAAGGCCGGTCGATCAGCCGGTAGGGGGCGCGCACGCGCGGATAGCCCGGGTCATCCGCCTCCTCGCGCAGTGCACGCAGGCGGGCCGCGGCGCGCTCGCGCTCCAGCCGGGCCTGCAGCGGCAGCTTCTCGCGCGGCTTCACGCGCAGCTGCAGCGAGGGCAGATCCACCTCGAAATCGATCGGCAGCCAGCGCGAGAGCAGGCGACTGTCCACATAGACGTCCTCGCCGAGGATCTGCGCACGCTGTGGCTCGAACTGGGTCTCGCGCTCGCCCAGTCGGGCCAGCGATTGCGCCACGTTCAGCCCGAAGGTGCGCTCGGGCGCCAGCACATAGCCGCTGGCCTGCCCGGCCACCGGATCGACCGTGATGGCCAGCGTCAGCAGGCGCGCCAGCTCACCCAGCGGCAGCAGGATCTGGGCGCCGTCCTGGTAGGCGTACACGCTGTCGGACAGCACCGAGCCGTCCAGCCGGGCCTCGAGCAGCAGCAGATTGGCCTCGAGGACGCGCGGCGACGTGGCCGGCTGGGCCAGAGCCAGGGTCGACAGACCGCAGCACAGCAGCAGGCCGCACCAGCGACGCAGCAGGGAAAACAGGGTGGACATGACAGTGGAGGGCACGGGAAGGCGATGCCGCAGCGAGCGCCGGGTACCGCGCTCAGAAGTCGGCTTCCAGGCCGGATCAGGGCAGGTTCAGGGTGGCTTCGGCCAGCAGCGCGCCGCCGGCCTCGGTGCGTTCGCGGTAGCTCAAGCGCAGCGTGCCGTCGGCCAGCGTCAGGCCCGGCGGCAGTTTCAGCGGCATGCGCGCACGACGCAGGGCATTGGGCACATAGACCGCCACTCCGCCCGCACGGGCCAGCTCCACCGCCGCGCCGCCGCGCGGCGTGAAGCTCACCACCAGATCGCCATAGACCGAACGGTTGCCACTGCGGTTGAGCTGCAGGGACAGCACCGG
>JAYNNS010000297.1:0-3867 GCA_038112835.1 Curvibacter sp.
TGAACCTGGCGTTGCGCTTGATGATGGCGCAGGTCTGGTAGCCGTCGAGTCGCGGCATCAGGATGTCGCAGAAGATCAGGTTCGGCTGGTAATCGTTGACCTTGGCCAGCGCATCGAAACCATCCTCGGCGAGCATCACCTCATGACCCCCCTGCTTGAGAAAGATCTCGGCACTGCGACGGATGGTGTTGCTGTCATCCACCACGAGGACCTTGAGAGGCGTATCTTGCATGCTCACTGAAGGCTACTCCTGATGACGACCGGATGGATCATGACGCCCAGCATCCTGAGGACCCGGCCTCAGATCTGGACCATTTCGAAATCTTCCTTGCGCGCCCCGCACTCGGGACAGGTCCAGTTCATGGGCACATCCGCCCATGCCGTTCCCGGCGCTATGCCGTGCTCCGGATCGCCGGCCGCTTCGTCATAAATCCAGCCACAGATCAGGCACATCCAAGTTTTGTTGTCGCTCACAGCTTACGAGACCTTCGAATAGAATGCAACATTGTACAAAGTGAAAAGCGCGCACCGACGGCTTTCACGCAACGACTTGCCGTATTCTGCCTGATGACTCTCACAGGCCAGCCCATGCAAACCCCAGCTCCCGAAGACAGCGCCCACGATGCCGGTCAGCCGCCCTGCGTGCTGGTCTTCAATGCCAACGATCCCAGTGGGGCCGGCGGTCTCTCGGGCGATGTCGGCGCCATCGCTTCGGCCGGCGCCCATGCGCTGCCGGTGATCACCGGCACCTACGCACGCGACACGGCCGAGACCTTCGATCACTTCCCTTTCGAGGAAGAGGTCGTGGCCGAGCAGGCGCGCAGCCTGCTCGAGGACGTCACCATGCAGGCCATCAAGGTCGGCTTCGTGGGCACGCCGGAAAACCTCAGCGCCATCGCCGAGATCGCCACCGACTATCCGGACCTGCCGCTGATCGCCTACATGCCCAACCTGTCCTGGTGGAACGAGGTGCAGATCGACCTCTACCTCGACGCCTTCCAGGAGCTGGTCCTGCCCCAGACGACGGTGTTGGTCGGAAACCACAGCACCCTGTGGCGCTGGCTGCTGCCGGACTGGGAGAGCGAGCGCAGCCCGACGGCGCGCGACATCGCCCGTGCCGCGGGCGAGTACGGCGTGCCCTACACCCTGGTCACCGGCATTCCCGGCGCCGACCAGCACATCGAGAACGTGCTGGCCACGCCGCAGACCGTGCTGGCCAGCGAGAAGTTCGAGCGCTTCGAGGCCGTGTTCTCGGGCGCCGGCGACACCCTGAGCGCCACCCTGGCCGCCCTCGTGGCCAGCGGCTGCGACCTGGGTGAGGCCTTCGCCGAAGCCCTGGGCTACCTGGACCACTGCCTGGACGGGGGCTTCCGCCCAGGCATGGGCCATGTGATCCCCGACCGCCTGTTCTGGGCCCAGGCCGACACCGACGACACCTCCCCCGACGACGAGGCCGAAGGCCCCGCCTCGACCCTGGAACTGCCCCCGCATGACACCCAGCACTGATCGCAACGAAACCCTGTTCGAACGCGCCAAGCGCGTCATCCCCGGTGGCGTGAACTCGCCCGTGCGCGCCTTCCGCGCCGTCGGCGGCACGCCGCGCTTCGTGCAGCGCGCCCAAGGCGCCTACTTCTGGGACGCCGACGGCAAGCGCCACATCGACTACATCGGCTCCTGGGGTCCCATGATCCTGGGCCACGGCCACCCCGCCGTGCTCGAGGCCGTGCAGAAGGCGGCGGTGGACGGCTTTTCCTTTGGCGCGCCGACCGAGCGCGAGATCGAGCTGGCCGAGGAGATCCTCAAGTTCGTGCCCTCCATGGAGATGGTGCGACTGGTCAGTTCGGGCACCGAGGCCGGCATGAGCGCCCTGCGCCTGGCGCGCGGTGCCACCGGTCGCAGCAAGATCATCAAGTTCGAGGGCTGCTACCACGGCCACGCCGATGCCCTGCTGGTCAAGGCCGGCTCGGGCCTGGCGACGTTCGGCAACCCGACGAGCGCCGGCGTGCCCGCCGAGGTGGTGCAGCACACCCTGGTGCTCGAGTACAACAACGTGCAGCAGCTGGAAGAGGCCTTCGCCCTGCACGGCAAGGACTTGGCCTGCGTGATGATGGAGCCCATCGCGGGCAATATGAACTTCGTGCGCGCGTCGGTGCCCTTCATGCAGCGCTGCCGCGAACTCTGTACGCAGCACGGCGCGCTGCTCGTGCTGGACGAAGTCATGACGGGTTTCCGCGTGGCCCTGGGCAGTGCCCAGAGCGTCTATGCCCGGCTCATCCCCGGCTTCCGGCCCGACCTCACCGTGCTGGGCAAGGTCATTGGCGGCGGCATGCCGCTGGCGGCCTTCGGCGGCCCGCGCGCCATCATGGAACAGCTCGCACCGCTGGGCCCGGTCTACCAGGCCGGCACGCTCTCGGGCAACCCGGTGGCCACGGCCTGCGGCCTGGCCACGCTGCGCGAGATCGCCCGTCCCGGCTTCTACGAAGAACTCGGCCGCAAGACCCGCAGCCTGATGGACGGCCTGAAGGGGGTGGCGGACGCCGAAGGCGTGCCCTTCTGCGCGGACAGCGAGGGGGGCATGTTCGGCTTCTTCCTGCTGCCCGCGCTACCGCAGAACTACGGCCAGGTCATGAAGACCGAGGGCGCGAAGTTCAACCGACTTTTCCACGGTCTGCTGGACCGCGGCATCTACATCGCCCCCGCGCTCTACGAAGCCGGTTTCGTGAGTGCGGCGCACAGCGACGAGGACCTCGCGGCCACCGTCGCTGCGGCGCGCGAGGTCTTCAAGACACTGCGCTGAACGCTCGTTAAAGTTCGACGAGGGGCGTAGCGAGCGGACGCCAGGCCAGGCGCCCGGAGCACAGGAACCGGAACGCACTTGCAGTACGTGAGGATTCCGAGCACCGCGCAACGCCGTCCGGCGTTCGCGCAGCAGCCCAACGTCGGACTTCAGTGGCGGAAGTGGCGCATGCCGGTGAACACCATGGCCACGCCACGCTCGTTCGCCGCATCGATGACTTCCTGGTCCCGCATGGAGCCACCGGGCTGGATCACGCAGGTCGCACCATGGTCGATGACCACGTCCAGGCCGTCGCGGAAGGGGAAGAAGGCGTCGCTGGCCACGGCCGTGCCCTGCAGGGACAGCCTGGCATGCTCGGCCTTGATGCTGGCGATGCGCGCGGAATCCAGACGGCTCATCTGGCCCGCACCCACGCCCATGGTCATGCCGTCCTTGCAGAAGACGATGGCATTGCTCTTGACGAACTTGGCCACTTTCCAGGCGAAGAGCAGGTCCTCGATCTGCTGTTCGGTCGGCGCCAGCTGGGTCACCACCTTGAGGTCGCTGCGCTGCAGCTCGTGGTTGTCGGCGGTCTGGATCAGCAGGCCCGAGCCCACGCGCTTGACATCGTGCGCATTGAGGCCGCGCTCCCAGGCCGTCCCGCCCTCAGGCTTCACGCCGTCGAGCGAGATCTGCAGCACACGCACATTGGCCTTGGTCTTGAACAGCTCCAGCGCCTCCGGCGTGTAGGCCGGCGCCATCAGCACCTCGACGAACTGCTTGCTCACGGCCTGCGCGGCCGCGAGGTCCACCGTGCGGTTGAAGGCGATGATGCCGCCGAAAGCCGAGGTCGGGTCGGTCTGGAAGGCCTTGCTGTAGGCCTCCAGCGCATCCTTGCCCACGGCCACGCCGCAGGGGTTGGCGTGCTTGACGATCACGCAGGCCGGGGCCTGGAAGCTCTTGACGCATTCCCAGGCGGCATCGCCGTCGGCGATGTTGTTGTAGCTCAGCTCCTTGCCCTGCAGCTGCGTGGCCGTGACCAGCGAGCCCGGGGCCGGGTGAAGATCGCGGTAGAAGGCCGCGCTCTGGTG
>JAYNNS010000298.1:0-3853 GCA_038112835.1 Curvibacter sp.
GCGATGACGCAGCCTATGAACTGCGCGAACTCTCGCGCTTCACCTACCGCGTGCTCGCGCCCGCGGGCTGGGGCGAGCAGGTGCTGGGCCGCGACTGGAAGGCCCTGGCGGCCCTGCCCTGGATCGCCACCCCTCCGGCCTCGGCCCACCATCGCCTGCTGGCCGGTGTCTTTGCGCCCCTGGGCGTGAACCCGCGCCAGGTGGCCCTGGTGGACCAGGAGGCGTCGATGCTGGACCTCGTGCGCTCCGGTGTGGGCTGCAGCCTGGTGCGCGAATCGATCGCGATCAGCGAGGCGCAGGCGCGTGGCCTCGTGGTGGCGGACCGGGTGAGCCTGGACTGCCGGCTGTGTTTCGTCTGTCTGCGCGCGCGGCGCGGGGAGCCGGTGGTGGCGAGCGCCTGGGCGGCGCTGGGGCAGGTGTGGCGCTGAATACGCACCACTTCGTCGGATACCCCATCCACGACCAGTACGTCGCCCCCAGCAGCAAGACCAGCCCGAAGCCGATCACCGTGCGCACGAAGTCCTGCACGGTGAAGGTGTCGGTGCCGTGGGCCCGCATGTTCTGCGCCGCGGCGGTCTTGACGCCCACGCTCCCGATCGAGGCCGCCTGCGCCACGGCGGCCAGCAGGCCGGGGACGTGGACGGATGCGCGGTGGTTCGCAGCGGGTGCGGTCGTGGCCATGGCTGTTCTCCTGATCCTGTCTGTGGATGGCGCATGCCAGTCCTGCCACCCCTCCTTTCCTTGATGCGGATCAAGGCGTGGCGCAGCAGTGGGCGGCCAGGCATCAGGCACGTTGCAATGCAGCATGACAAACATGATCTGCGTCAAAGCGCGGGCATGCCAGGCTCTCAGAATGAAATCTCCTTCACCACTTGAGGAGATGAGCATGACAAGCTGCAGCAAACGCACCCTGGTCCTGGCGCTGGCCGGTGTAAGCCTGGGATCGCTGCTGGGAGGATGCGCCACCACGCCGCCAGAGGCCCAGAACTTCGTCAGCGTGCCGTACGGCACGCAGCTCGAATACCACCGCAAGAGCAGTGGCAGCTATGGCAACTTCGACGACCGGGTCACCTGGGATCACAAACCCGGGACCTGGCAAGGGCAGCCGGCGATGCTGGCGGTTTCGCCCCAGGCCGGTGCCCAGCTGTACGAGGGCAAGACCCACGGCATGGTCGCCCTGCTCGGGCGCGACGGCAAGCCTGCGGTGACCTACGATCCGCCGCTGGCCTATCGCTGGCCCATGAAGGTCGGTGACAGCTATGCCAGGGAGCACAAGGTCACCTTCCATGCCAACGGGCGGACCGTGTCGCTGACCATGAACTACCGGGTCGAGGCCTACGAGAAGGTCACGGTGCCCGCGGGCACCTTCAATGCCTACCGGGTTGTCATCACCGATTCGAACGGCGAGGTCCAGCGCGTCTGGGTGGCGCCGGCCGACAGCATCAGCGTGGTCAAGCGCTCGCTGCATCGCCCGGCCACCCATCCGCAAGGCGAGGGGCATCTGGAAGGGCAGCTGCTGTCGCGCAAGCTGCCCTGAGTCCCGCCGGGGCGTTCAGCGCCCCGGCCAGAGCGGCTTGCGCTTTTCCTTGAAGGCGGCCTGGCCTTCCTTGGCGTCTTGCGTCAGCGTGAAGAGGGCGATCTGGCTCTCGGTGAAGGACATGCTTTCCTCGAAGGACATGGCCTCGATCTTCTTCATCGTGTAGAGGCCGCGACGGATGGCGGCGGGCGACTTGTCGAGCAGGCGCTCGAGCAGCCAGTGCAGGCGCGTATCCAGGTTCTCGTCCACGTAGTTGACCAGGCCGATCTCCAGTGCCTCGGTGGAGGTCAGCGGCTCGCCCGTGAGGCAGAGCTCGGCCAGCTTGCGGCGCGGAATCAGGTGCTGCAGCACGCTGAGCACCTGGGCCGGGAACACGCCCACCTTCACTTCCGGCAGGCCGAAGACCGCGTGGGGCGCGGCCACGGCCAGGTCGCACATGGCCAGCAGGCCCATGCCGCCGGCCATGCAGGCGCCGTTGACGCGCGCGATCAGTGGCACGTGGCTGGCCTTGGCCGCGCGCAGCACGCGCGCCACTTGGCCCTGGGGCTCGGAGTAGTCGGTGGTGAAGGCGTGTTCGGCCTGCAGGTCGGCGCCGGCGCAGAAGGCCTTGTCGCCCGCGCCCGTGATCACGATGGCGCGGATCTCGCGCTGCCCCTGCGCGGCGTCGATGGCGCGCGCCATGGCGGCCAGCACGGCGTGGCTCACGGCATTGCGGCGTGCCTCGCGCGCGATGGTCAGCCAGAGCACGGCGCCGCGCTGCTCGACCAGCAGCTCGTCGGTGGCGGGGGTGTCGCTCATGGGGTCTCCTGAAGCAGCCTGTGGTTGCGCTATTGTGGCGGTGAAATCGGGCTTACCATCCACACAGCCCGCCGACCGGAAACACCCGCCCCGCAGTCCATGGCCGATTCCACGCCCCGACTCCAGCGCCAGTCCCTGCCCGCAGGCGCCGTGGCCCTGCCGCAGGGGCAGTGGACGGCGGCCCGCCTGGCCGAGCCGCCGGCCTGGGCCGCATTGCAGCGCACCCTGCAGCAGGCGGTGACGGCCTGGGACCTGCGCGGCCTGGAGCGCCTGGACCATGTGGGCGCGCAGCTGCTCTGGAACCACTGGGGCCGACGCTGGCCCGAACGCATCGAGCTCCTGCCCGCGCAGCGCGCCATGCTCGAGCGCGTGGCGCGGTTCAGCTGCGTGCCGCCGCAGCCGCAGCGTGTGGGCCCGGCCGCGCTGTGGCTGGGCCTGGGGCGCCGGGTGCTGCTGGTGCTGGGGCATCTGGCGGGGCTGCTGCGCCTGCTGGGCCAGCTCGCGCTGGACCTGCTGCGGCTGGCGCGCGCGCCGCGCCTGGGGCCCTGGCGCGATGTTTCGGGGCATCTCTACCGCATCGGCACCACGGCCCTGCCCATCACGGCGCTGGTGGGCTTTCTGATCGGCGTGGTGCTGGCCTATCTGGTGGCGCAGCAGCTGCAGCTCTTCGGCGCCGACCCCTACATCGTCAACCTGCTGGGCATCTCGGTGATCCGCGAACTCGGGCCGGTGCTCGCGGCCCTGCTGATCGCCGGGCGCTCGGGCTCGACCATCACGGCGCAGATCGGTGTGATGCGCGTGACCGAGGAGCTCGACGCCATGCGCGTGCTGGGCATCCCGCGCGGCTACCGCCTGGTGCTGCCGCGCGTGCTGGCCCTGGCGCTGGCCATGCCCCTGCTCTCGGTCTGGACCACGCTGGCCGCACTGGTCGGCGGCATGGTCGCGGCCGACTTCACGCTGGGCGTCTCGCCGGCGTATTTCATCGCGGCCCTGCCCGACGCGGTGCAGGCCTCCAACCTCACGCTGGCCACGGCCAAGTCGGTGGCCTTCGGTGTGCTGGTCGCGCTCATCGGCTGCCACTTCGGCCTGCGCGTCAAGCCCAACACCGACAGCCTGGGCCAGGGCACCACGGCCTCGGTCGTGGTGTCCATCACGGGTGTGATCCTGGTGGACGCGCTGTTCGCCGTGCTGTTCCGGGACGTGGGCATATGAACGGGCCGCGCGAGCTGGTGGTGGAGATCGAGGGCCTGGGCAGCGGCTTTCGCGTGGACGGCCGCACGAGCCATGTGCATCGCAACCTGGACCTGCACATCGCCCGCGGCGAGCTGCAGTCCATCGTCGGTGGCTCGGGCAGCGGCAAGACCGTGCTCTTGCGCCAGATGCTGGGCCTGGAGCAGCCGCTGCGCGGGCGGGTGCAGGTGCTGGGCGCGCCCGCGGCTGAACTGGCCGCGCCCGGCGCCGCCAGCCGCGTGGGCATGCTGTTCCAGCACGGGGCCCTGTTCTCGGCCTTCAGCGTGC
>JAYNNS010000299.1:0-3819 GCA_038112835.1 Curvibacter sp.
AACCACGGGCCGAGAACAGACCCACGACGCGGGAAAGAGCACCAGGCTCATTTTCCAGCAAGACAGCAATGATGTGTTTCATGATGAAGAGATTCCTCTTTTCGCTGCCCTCCCCCGGGCACGGTAATGCGCGGGCTTGGCAGGCAATAGATTCGTCAAAAAATGGGCGCTATCTATTCGATAGCTGATAGCGCAAGAAAAACGTGCGCTTGGGGCTGATTTGGCTTAAAGGTCTTCCGACCCCAGCAGCATTTCGGTGATGCCCTTGCCGGCCTGCACCATCGGGAACACGTTCTCGGTGGGATCGGTCCGGAAGTCCATGAACACCGTGCGGTCCTTGAGCTTGCGCGCCTCGCGCAGCGCCGGCTCCACGTCCTGCGGCTTCTCGATCAGCATGCCGACATGGCCATAGGCCTCGGCCAGCTTCACGAAATTGGGCAGCGCATCCATGTAGCTGTGGCTGTAGCGGCCGGAGTACTCGATCTCCTGCCACTGGCGCACCATGCCCAGGTAGCGGTTGTTCAGCGACAGGATCTTGATCGGCGTGTTGTACTGCAGGCAGGTGGAAAGCTCCTGGATGCACATCTGCACCGAGCCCTCGCCCGTGACGCAATAGACCTCGCTCTCGGGCTTGGCCAGCTTGATGCCCATGGCATAGGGGATACCGACACCCATGGTGCCGAGCCCCCCGGAATTGATCCAGCGACGCGGTTCGTTGAACTTGTAGTACTGGGCCGCCCACATCTGGTGCTGACCGACGTCGGACGTGATGTAGGTATCGGCGTCCCTGGTCATGTTCCAGAGCGTCTCGATGACGAACTGGGGCTTGATGACCTCGGTATTGCCGCGGTCGTACTTCATGCAGTCACGCTTGCGCCAGCCGTCAATCGCCCCCCACCAGCCGGCCAGGGCATTTGCATCCGGTCGCAGCGGGCTTTCCTTGATCATGGCGATCATCTCGGTCAGCACGTCCTTGACGTCACCCACGATCGGGATGTCGACCTTGACGCGCTTGGAAATGCTCGAGGGGTCGATGTCGATGTGGATGATCTTGCGCTCGTTCTGGGCGAAGTGCTTGGGGTTGCCGATCACGCGGTCATCGAAACGTGCACCCACGGCCAGCAGCACGTCGCAGTTCTGCATGGCGTTGTTGGCCTCGATGGTGCCGTGCATGCCCAGCATGCCGAGAAATTTCTGGTCGGTGGCCGGATAGGCGCCCAGGCCCATCAGGGTGTTGGTGACGGGATAGCCCAGCATGTCCACCAGCGTACGCAGCTCGGCCGTGGCATTGCCCAGCAGCACGCCGCCGCCGGTGTAGATGTAGGGGCGCTTGGCGGTCAGCAGCAGCTGCAGCGCCTTGCGGATCTGTCCGGCGTGGCCCTTGCGCACCGGGTTGTAGGAGCGCATCTCCACCGTCTCGGGGTAACCGTTGTAGGGCACCTTCTTGAAGGACACGTCCTTGGGGATGTCCACCACCACCGGGCCGGGCCGGCCGCTGCGAGCGATGTGAAAGGCCTTCTTCAGGGTCTCGGCCAGATCCTTGGCGTCCTTGACCAGAAAGTTGTGCTTGACGATGGGACGCGTGATGCCCACGGTATCGCATTCCTGGAAGGCATCGAGACCGATGGCTGCCGTCGGCACCTGCCCCGTGATGATCACCATCGGGATGCTGTCCATGTAGGCCGTGGCGATGCCGGTCACGGCATTCGTCACACCCGGACCCGAGGTCACCAGGGCCACGCCCACGTCGCCCGTGGCGCGCGCATAGCCGTCGGCCGCATGCACGGCCGCCTGCTCGTGGCGGACCAGGATGTGCTGGATGGTGTCCTGCTTGTAGAACGCGTCGTAAATATGGAGAACGGCACCGCCGGGATAGCCCCAGACGTACTTGACGTTCTCTGCCTGCAGGGCCTTGACGAGAATCTCGGCGCCACGCAGTTCCTCTGACGAACCGGCCGTGGAGGCAGCGGCAGCCGAGGCGATTTCAGCCTTGGAAATTTCCATGATGAACCTTTGTGAATTTCTCTAACGAAAAACCTAGGGTGCCCCTACTCAAACACTTGTGGTGCCGTGTCGGGACTTGAGGTCAAGGCCATGGGCGCCATGGATAGCCGCGCCGGACCGTGACCCGTTTGCTTTTGATGTGCAGAGCAGATTATCGCACCGCAACATGCGGATTTGGCCGCACGGCAGCGAAAAATCGAGGGGCGGCTGCCATAATCGCGCCCCAAACGGCCGTCGCGCCGCCCCTCGAGACATACCGCGCTCCCGTCGCCCTCGCCCTTGGCCACCGAACTCGAACTGTCCGACTTCCTCAAAAGCGTGGAAAAACGCGCTTTCAAGCGTTCGGTTTATCACGTCCGCAACGACGAGGCCGCCCTGGACATTGTCCAGGACAGCATGATGAAGCTGGTGGAACACTACAGCCACAAGCCGGTCGAGGAGTTGCCCATGCTCTTCCAGCGCATCCTCTCCAACACCACGCTGGACTGGTTCAGGCGACAGAAGACGCGGCAGGCCCTGTTCTCCAACCTCGACGACCTGGAGGCCAGGACAGAAGACGGCGACTTCGATTTGTTGGAAAATCTCGACAGTTCAGCCGATGCGGTCCAGGTCGAAAGCGCCGAAAACTCGACCCAAAGGGCTCAGATCCTGCGGGAAATCGAGTCTGAAATCCAGGAACTGCCCGCACGTCAACGGGAAGCCTTTCTGATGCGTTACTGGGAGGAACTGGACGTGGCGGAAACCGCCGCAGCCATGGGATGTTCGGAGGGCAGCGTCAAAACCCATTGTTCCCGGGCCGTCCAGGCCCTGGGCAAGGCGCTGCGGGCCAAGGGAATACAGCTATGAAAAAATCGATGCCCATAGACACTACAACGTCCTCCGTGGACCGCTGGGGCCGCCAACTGGCGGCCCGTCTGGACGCGTCAACGGAAATGCTGCCCCACGACATCAGCGAGCGGCTGCGGGTCGCCCGCCTGCAGGCCCTGGACCGTTACCGCCTCGCTGCCGCAGCCCCCGCCCTGGCTACCGTCAGCACCTCCGGCGCCGCGACCTTGCTGGGAGGTGACGAGGAGCGTGGCTTCTGGCCACGCCTCGTGTCCCTGGTTCCCCTGGCCGCCCTGGTGGCCGGCCTGATCGTCCTGCAGATGCAGGGCGACGACAGCCTGACCGAGGAGTTGGCCGCCATCGACGCCGCCATCCTGGCCGATGACCTGCCGCCCGCCGCCTATGCCGACCCCGGCTTCGTCCAGTTCCTCAAGAGCCGCGTGACACCGGCCCGGCAGGATTGACCATGCGCCAGCCGTCCCCGCCCTCCTTCCGGCGCTTTCGGCTTCTGGGCTTGCTCGGTGCTGTTGCGGGCGCCCTGGCCCTCCCGGCCTGGACCGCACCCTCGGAAGGCACCGCGGGCCAGAACGTGACTAGCCGCACGGTGCAACGCTACGACAGCACCCGCCAGACGGGCACGCTGGTCGCAGTCGCCCCCAGCCCCAGCCGGCCGACCTGGAACGAACTCAGTTCGGACCAGCAGCAGGCCCTGAGCCCGCTGGCCGCGCATTGGGATCGCCTGAGCGAGGAGCGCAAGCGCAAATGGCTGGTCATCTCGAAGAACTTCGCGACCCTGTCCCCCGCCGAGCAAGTCAAGCTGCACCGGCGCATGAGCGAATGGGTCTCGCTGAGCCAGCAACAGCGCACCCAGGCGCGTCAGAGCTATACGGAGATCAAGAAGCTCAGCCCCGAGCAGCGAGCTGCGGAATGGGAGGCCTACCAGGCCCTGAGCGTCGAGGAAAAACGCAAGCTGGCCACGCAGGCACCCCC
>JAYNNS010000300.1:0-3808 GCA_038112835.1 Curvibacter sp.
ACCCGCCGTGACTTCCTCCAGCAGCTGGCGGCTGTGCCGCCCGCCCTCGCCCTGGGGCCTGCCGCCTGGGCGGCTGCCGATCCTTCGCGGCTGGCCCTGGTCATCGGCAACAGCGCCTATGCCGACGCGCCACTCGTCAACCCCGTCAACGACGCCAAGGCCGTGGCCGGCCTGCTGGGTCAGGCCGGCTTCACCGTCTCCTCTCATCTCAACGCCACCCGCGCCGACATGCTGGGCGCCATCGAGCGCTTCGCCGCCCAGGTGCGCAAGTCCGAGACCCAGCAGGTCATGCTGTATTTCGCCGGCCATGGCGTGCAGCTGGACTGGCGCAACTACCTGCTGCCGGTGGATGCCAGGGCGGCCAATGCCGAGCAGCTGCGACAAAGCTGCGTGGACCTCAACCAGCTGATCGGCGAACTGGGGCGCGCCAAGGGCAAGACCTTCATCATCATGCTCGACGCCTGCCGCAACGACCCCTTCGGCAGTGCCTACCGTCCGCCGCAAGCCGGCCTGTCGCAATTCGATGCGCCCGTCGGCAGCCTGCTGGCCTATGCCACCTCGCCGGGCAATGTGGCCTCCGACGGCAGCGGGCAGAACGGCCTGTACACGGAGAACCTGCTGCGCGAGCTCTCGGTCAAGGGCGCCCGCATCGAGGACGCCCTGAAGCGCGTGCGCCTGAACGTCCGCCTGGCTTCGCAGGGCGCGCAGATCCCCTGGGAGACCACGTCACTGGAAGAGGACGTCTTCATCTTCCGCGACGGGCAGCGCAAACTCAGCGAGGCCGAGCAGGAGAAGCTGCTCGAAGAGGATCTGGCCGAATGGGGGCGCATCAAGAACTCCGGCAAATCCGAGGACTACGTGGGCTATCTGCGCAAGTTCCCCAGCGGGCGCTTCACGGAGATCGTCCAGGTCCGGCTCACGCGTCTGCTGGCGGAGATGGAACGCAGCCGTGCCCAGGTGGCGGCCTCTGCGCCCGCCGTCGTCGAAGACGGCAAGCCGACCATCCGGCTCGGCCCCGGCCTGCCCGTGCCCCAGTTCATGGCCCCGGACAACAACCCCTATTCGGCCGGCCGCTATCCGCTGGGACGCAAATACGCCATCGGCGACACCATCTCGGTGCGCGAAACCGACCTGCTCACCGGCGTCGAGCAGGGTATCCGCACCGCCACCGTGACCCGCGTCGACACGGCAGGGGACCGCGTCGAATTCGATCATGGCGCGCGTGTCACCGACCTCATGGGCAATCTCCTGCGCACGCCCACGATCTCCTTTGAAGCACCGGTGCAGGAGATCCCCGGTGAGCTGCAGATCGGCAAGAAGTGGCGCGCCGTCGGGCGCCGGATGGAAAAGGGCGTGAGCTCCGACTTCTTCTACGACTACCAGATTGTGCGGCGCGAGACCATCAGCGTACCGGCCGGCCGCTTCGACACCTTCGTCATCGAAGGCAAGGGCTGGAACAAGACTTTCGGCAACAAGCTCGGCACCACCTACTGGCTGGTGCCGGGACTCAACGCCGCCGTACGCCGCGAAAACGTGGCGCACAACCGCTCCGGCCACTTCATCCGCACCGAACGGTTCGAGCTGATCAGCCTGACCCAGTACGGCGTGGACCGCCAATGCGCCACAGCGGCCTCCGGGACCGCGCAGCGCAATCTGGTGATCAAGAGCAACTGCGGCTGAACGGCCCCGAACAGCCCAGTCTCTCAGCGCACCACGAGCCGGCCGGGCGCCGCGCCAGTGACGGCGCCGATCTCGGCCGCGGCGGCGAAGCCGTGGCGGCGGAAGATCTCCAGCACCTGCGGCACCGTCTCGGGGCTGCAGCTCACCAGCAGGCCGCCGCTGGTCTGCGGGTCGCTGAGCAGGGCCTGGTCCACGGCGGCAAAGCCTGCGGGCAGCGTGACCGAGGCGCCGTAGCCGGCCCAGTTGCGGCCCGAGGCGCCCGTGACATGGCCCTGGCCGGCCAGCGCGCGCACGCCCGGCAGCAGCGGCACGCGTGCCCAGTCGATCTCCACCGTGCAGCCCGCGCCGCGCGCGAGTTCCAGCGCATGGCCGGCCAGGCCGAAGCCGGTCACGTCCGTCAGCGCGTGCACGCCGTCCAGCGCGGCGAGCTCGGGGCCGGGGGTGTTGAGCTGGGTCGTCGTGGCGATCATCTGCGCATAGCCGGCGGCGTCGAGCTGTTCCTTCTTGAGCGCGGCCGAGAGCACGCCCACGCCCAGCGGCTTGCCGAGCACGAGACGGTCGCCCGCCTTCGCATCGGCATTGCGCTTGACACGCTGGGGGTGCACCAGGCCCAGGGCCACGAGGCCGTAGATGGGCTCGACCGAGTCGATGGTGTGGCCGCCGGCGATAGGGATGCCCGCGGCCTTGCACACGGCCTGACCGCCATCGAGGATGCGGCCGATGGTGGTGGTACTCAGCACGTTGATGGGCATGCCCACCAGGGCCAGCGCCATGATGGGCGTACCGCCCATGGCGTAGACGTCGGAGATGGCGTTGGTGGCCGCGATGCGCCCGAAGTCGTAGGCATCGTCCACGATGGGCATGAAGAAATCGGTGGTGGCGATCAGGGCCTGGCTGTCGTTGAGCTGGTAGACGGCCGCGTCGTCCGCGGTCTCGATGCCCACCAGCAGCTCGGGCGGCATGGGCAAACCATTGCTGCCCTTGAGGATGTCGGACAGCACGCCGGGCGCGATCTTGCAGCCGCAGCCGCCGCCGTGCGAGAGCGAGGTCAGGCGGGGTTCGGCGGGGGGGGTGATGGCGTTCATGTCAGGTCCTGGAGCAGTGCGAGCAGGGCCGCACGTTCGGCTGCGGGGGCGAACAGCGGCGCACGGAGCCCGCATTGTGCCTGCAAGGCCGAAACCCTGCCGGGCTCGTCGCGGCAGCGGCGCAGCAGCTGCGCCAGCGCGGTGGCGTCGTCCACCGGGAAGTAGCCATCGTAGTCCGCGCCCAGCATGCCGACGTTGCCGTCGATGTGCGAGGCCAGCACCGGCGTGCCGCTGCACACGGCCTCCATGATCACGTGCGCGCCGCCTTCCATGCGGCTGCAGTGCACGAGCAGATGGGCGCGCTGGATGTGGCGCCGCGTGGCCTCGTGCGGCAGACCGCCGAGCCAGCGGTACTGCGGGCAGTCGGCCATGGTGGCGCGCGCGGCCGCGCCCAGCGCCGGGTCCAGCGCCTCGCCGATGTGGTCGATGCGGATGTCGGGCCGCGCGCACAGCAGACGCGCCACCTCGAACAGCGTGGCGGGCGACTTCTCCTCGCGCAGATGGCCCACCATGACGACGCGCAGGCGGGCGCCCGTCTTGTCGAGGGTTTGCCGGGTGGTCGTGGACTGGAAGATCACGCGCGCCCTGGCGCGGTGCTCCACGGGCAGGGCCTGCGGGCCGAGCGCCTGCAGCACCACGAGGCGCTGCGCCAGCGCCAGCGAGCGGCGGGCAGCCGCATCGTGGTGGATGTCGCGGTACAGGTCGGTGCCCGTGAGCACCACGGCCAGGCCGCGGCCCGGATGGGCCTGGGCCCACGCGGCAATCGCGTCGGCCGAGCGGCGCGCGTGCAGCGCCAGCAGGGCCACGGCCTGGGGATGCACCTCCGGCTGCCAGGACGGCACGATCTGCGTGCGGTAGTGCGGGGCCAGCAGGCGCGACCAGCGCCAGGCCGTCTGCCAGTTGCCGTTGTTGGCCTGGGCCAGGGCCGGGCTGACGATGAGAACCAGGGGTGCGGCCACGGCTCAGCGGCAGAGGGTTGTGAGGGGGTGCCCGAACCGCGCGCCGGAAGGCGGCGCATCGCGACGCAAGGCGCGGCCATGGCT
>JAYNNS010000301.1:0-396 GCA_038112835.1 Curvibacter sp.
CCTCCTTGCGGTTCTCCTGGGCCTGACGATCGGCACGCGTGAGCTCTTCAAACAACACGGCCAGGGCATCGGGGTGACGGGACACGAAGGGGCGCGAAGCCAGGTAGAAGGAGTTGTTGCTGGACAGGTCGCGGCCCGTGGCCAGCACACGCGGCTGCACGGCCAGCTCGGTCGCGGCGTAGAAGGGGTCCCAGATGGCCCAGGCGTCCACGCTCTTGCGCTCGAAGGCGGCGCGCGCATCGGCCGGGGTCAGGTAGATGGGCTGGATGTCGGTCCATTGCAGGCCGGCCTTGGCGACCGCCTGCACCAGCAGGTAATGCGCGCTGGAACCTTTCTGCAGCGCGACCTTGCGGCCCTTGAGATCGGCCAGCTTGCGCAGCGGCGAGTCCTTGAGCA
>JAYNNS010000301.1:406-3791 GCA_038112835.1 Curvibacter sp.
GCGCGTAGCAGTCGTACCGGCCGCCGCTGATCCCGAGCCGGGTGGAATCCCGACCATGGTCGATGTCGCAGGTGATCGTCGCGCCGCGAAACCGGAACTCGGTGATCTGCCCGAGCGCGTAGCAGGCGTGGTAGCGGCCCGAACGACCGCTTCGGGCAGCGTAGGCGGGACCTTCCTCATCGCAGTGCAGCGTGACGCGCCCAAACGACAGGTCGATGGCTCGCTCGAGCGTGTAGCAGGGGTAGGCGCGGCCAGACCCGCCAAACCGCGACGCGCGGGCGTCAGCCGGCTCGTCGCAGATGAGCGTCGCCTTGTCGGCTTGCGCGAAGACCGGCGGCGAATCGCCGGTGAGGCCGAATTCCAGGCTGCCCACCGACAAGGCTTCGAGCAGCTGCGGACCGGCAGGGAACTCGATCCAACTGACCCTGGTGTTGGGGAAACGCTTTTCCAGGATGCCCTGCTGCTTGAGGATGACCAGGTTGACCGCGGACTTCTGGTAGCCGATGCGCAGCACGTCGGGGGCACTGTTCGCGGCCTGAGCGCGTGCAGCTTGTGGGGCCAGGCCCCAGCTCGCGGCTGTCAGGCCCAGCAGTTGCAGGAAGCGGCGACGCAGCGTGGAGGTGGTGTAGCTCATGATGCCCCTCCTCTTTCAGCGCGCCGGATGCCAGGCCGCTTCACGCACGGCGATGGCCTTGGGGATCAGCTTGAGCTCGAAGAAGACGTCAGCCAGCTTCTGCTGTTCGGCCAGCACGGCGTCGCTCAGCGGCGTCACGCCGTACTGGTAGCGGCGCAGGTTCAGCTCGACGATTTCCGGGTCCAGTCCCTGCAGGGGCGCGATGATGGCGGCGGAGCGCTTGAGGTCGGCCTTGAGCCATTTACCCTGGGCCACGATGTCGGCGAACAGGGCTTCGATCACCTCGGGCCGCTTCTCCACATAGCTGCGCTCGGCCAGGTAATAGGCGTAGTTGTTCACCACGCCCTTGCCGTCGGCCAGGATGCGCGCGCCGATCTGCTTTTCAGCGGCGGCCAGGAAAGGGTCCCAGATCGCCCAGGCGTCCACGGCGCCCCGCTCGAAAGCCGCACGCGCATCGGCCGGCGGCAGGAAGACGGGCTGGATGTCGCTGTACTTCAGGCCATGCTTCTCCAGCAGCTTGACCAGCAGGTAGTGCACATTGGAGCCCTTGTTCAGGGCAATCTTCTTGCCCTTGAGCTCGGCCACGTTCTGGATGGGCGAGCCCTTGGGCACGACCAGGGCCTCGGCTTCGGGTGCGGCCGGGTCGTTGCCGATGTAGACGAATTTCGCGCCGGCAGCCTGCGCGAAGATGGGCGGCGCCTCGCCGACAAAACCCACATCCACCGAGCCCACGTTCAGGCCTTCGAGCAGCTGTGGGCCAGCCGGAAACTCCACCCACTTCAGGCTCACGCCCAGCGGAGCGAGCTTCTTCTCCAGCGTGCCCTGGGCCTTCTGCAGCACAAAGAGACTGGCGGACTTCTGGTAGCCGATGCGCAGCTCACCCTTGCCCTGGGCCTGCGCCACGGGCAGCAGGAGCAGGAAGTTGAGCACCAGCACGCCGGCCACCAGGCCGATGGCCGACAGGGCGCTGTAGAAAAGATCGGACCACCAATGTTCGCTGGTGTCCGGAATGTCGATGGTGTCGCTGGTCTGTTGTGTCATGGTCGTGTCCTTCAGGCGATGCGCAGGCAAAGGCCGTCCCGGCCCCGCGGCGCGGAGATGCAAAGAGAGTGGGGAAAGCGAGGGGCGTGCGGCCCGTGGCAGGCCGCGCGGGCGTCAGACGCTACATCGCACCCGCGAGAAGGCGATGGGCTCGAAGCCCGTGGTGGCGTGCGGCAAGCGCAGGCCCTCGGCATGCAAGGTCGTCGCGGCTTCGTCCAGCCGGGCCTCGATGTCCGGATGGATCACATAGGCCTCTTCGGGTGTGAGTGCGACCTGGGCGTCGGTGGCATAGACGCCGGGCAGGATGTGGCGTGCACCGAGCGACTGCAGCACGGGTCGCAGCGCGTAGTCCAGTGCCAGCATGTGGTGCGGGCTGCCACCCGTGGCCAGGGGCAGCACGGTCTTGCCCTTGAAGGCCGTCTGCGGCAGCAGGTCCAGCAGCAGCTTGAGCACGCCACTGTAGGCCGCCTTGTAGACCGGCGTGGCCACCACGATGGCCTGGGCCTGGTCGACCTGGTGGATGGCATCGACCACCGAGCGGTGGCCGAAATCGGCCAGCAGCAGGGCCTGCGGCGCAAGGCTGCGGATCTGCAGGCGGTCCACATGGATCCCTCGCTGCGCCAGTTGCTGGCCGACCCGCTCCAGCAGGGCCGCCGAGCGCGAACGCTCCGACGGGCTGCCTGCGATCAGAAGTACCGACATGTTGTTGTTCTCCCTGATGCTTCTGATGTGCGTGCGGTGCGGCTTACTTCTTGGTATAGATCTGGTCGAACACACCACCGTCGGCGAAGTGCACCTTGCTCGCCTTCTCCCAGCCACCGAAGGCCTCGTCGATCTTGAACAGATTGAGCTTGGGCAGCTGCTTGGCGTACTTGGCCTGGGCCTTGGCCGAGGTCGGGCGGTAGAAATGCTTGCCGATGATGTCCTGGGCTTCCTCGGTGTAGAGGAACTCCAGGTAGGCCGTGGCCACGGCGCGCGTGCCCTTCTTGTCCACGTTCTTGTCCACCACGGTCACGGCCGGCTCGGCCAGGATGGACAGGCTGGGGTAGATGAAATCCACCTTGTTGCCGAACTCCTTCTCCAGCAGGTAGGCCTCGTTCTCCCAGGAGATGAACACATCGCCCTGGTTGCGCTGGGCAAAGGTCACGGACGAGCCGCGCGCACCGGTGTCGAGCACGGGCACGTTGGAATAGAGCTTGGCCACGAACTCCTGGGCCTTGGCCTCGCTGCCGTACTTGCGCTTGGCAAACTCCCAGGCGGCCAGGTAGTTCCAGCGGGCGCCGCCCGAGGTCTTGGGGTTGGGGGTGATGCCCTTGACGTCGGGACGGATCAGGTCGTCCCAGTCCTTGATGCCCTTGGGATTGCCTGCGCGCACCACCAGCACGATGGTGGAGGTGTAGGGCGAGCTGTTGAGCGGCAGGCGCTTCTGCCAATCCTTGGGGATCCAGCCGCCGTTGGCGTGCAGGGCGTCGGTGTCACCGGCCAGGGCCAGGGTGGCGACGTCGGCGTCCAGGCCGTCGATGATGGAGCGAGCCTGCTTGCCCGAGCCGCCGTGTGACTGCTTGATGGTCACGTCCTGGCCGGTCCTGGCCTTCCAGTGCCTGGTGAAAGCGGCATTGATTTCAACGTAAAGCTCACGCGTCGGGTCGTAGGACACATTGAGCAAGATCACGGGGGCCGGCTGGGCCGCAACGGCCCAAGCTGTCCCTG
>JAYNNS010000302.1:0-757 GCA_038112835.1 Curvibacter sp.
GCCGTAGCGTTTGTGCGCGACCTGGATGTGCAGCTGACTCATGCTTTTCCTTGAACGGTGTGGTTGTCCAGCGTGTCGCGCCAACGCAGGCTGCGCACCTCGATGGCATGCAGCAGGCTGTCGCTGAGCTTGCCCAGCAGGGCGATGAGGAAGATGGCGGCGATGACCACGTCGGGGCGGCTGGTCTCACGCCCGTCGGACAGCAGATAACCCAGACCACGCGCCGCGGCAATCAGCTCGGCCGCGACCAGGAACATCCAGGCCAGGCCCAGCGCCGTGCGCAGGCCCGTCAAGACCGAAGGCAGCGAGGCCGGCAACAGGATGCGCCGCGCCAGCGCCCAGGGGCCCAGGCCGTGGATTTCGCCCACCTCGATGAGCTTGCGGTCCACATTGCGCAGACCCGAGACCACGTTGAGGTAGACCGGAAAAAAGGCGCCGAGCGCGATCATGGTGATCTTGGGCGTCTCATCGATGCCGAACCAGAGCAGCAGCAGAGGCACCCAGGCCAGGCTGGGTACGTTGCGCAGGGCCTGGAAGCTCGGATCCACATAGGCCTCGACCTGCCGGTTCAGGCCCACGAGCACCGCCGCCAGCAGGCCCAGCACCGCGCCGATCAGGAAGCCCGAGGCCACACGCGCCAAGCTCACGCCGATGTGCGCCGCCAACCCGTCACCCGCGAGCTGCCAGAGCGTCCTCGCGATCTCGCTGGGCGGTGGCAGCAGGCGGGCCTGGACCCACTGCTGCCAGGCGGCGACTT
>JAYNNS010000302.1:767-3765 GCA_038112835.1 Curvibacter sp.
AAGACCAGCACAGGCAACACCAGACCGCGCAGCCAGGCCAGACCCGGGCCACTGCGGCGCACGGTGGGCTGCACAGGCGCAGCCGACGGGGCCGGCGTGGCCACCGGGGGTGTCAGAGCGATGGCTTCACTCATCTCGTCCCCCTCAATGCAGCACGGCGTGCACGTAGCGCGGGTCGATCAGCTCGTCGATGACCTTGTTCAGGTCGGTGCCGGGCTTGACCAGGGCTTCGTCGAGCAGGATGGGTGCGGCTGCGCGCAGCGCGTCCACGTGTTCCTTGCCGATCACGGGGTTGGAGAAATCGGTGCGCTCATTGAGCTGCAGCTTGGCGACCTCCAGCGAGATCTTGGCTTCTTCGGCCTGGATCTTCGCGGCTTCGGCCGGATTGGCCAGGATCCACTTGCGTGCACGCTCGTAGGCCTTGATCACGGTCTGCACGTGCTGTGGGTTCTTCCTGGCATAGGATTCGCTGACGTTGAGGAAACCATAGGTGTTGAAGGCGATGTTGCGGTGGATCAGCCTGGAGCCGGCCTCCAGCTGGCTTGAGGCCATGTGCGGGTCCAGACCGGCCCAGGCGTCCACCCGGCCCTGCTCCAGCGCGGCGCGACCGTCGGCGTGCTGCAGATGCACGATGTCCACATCGGTCTTTTTCAGGCCCACGGTCTGCAGGCTGCGCAGCAGGAAGAGGTAGGGATCGGTGCCCTTGGTGGCGGCGATCTTCTTGCCCTTGAGTTCCTGGATCGTCCGGGTCTTGGCGTCCTTGCCCACGACCAGGGCCGTCCACTCGGGACGCGAGTAGATGTAGACCGCCTTGATCGGGTTGCCATTGGCCTTGGACAGCAACGCAGCCAGGCCGGCCGTGCTGCCGAAGTCCACGCTGCCGGCATTGAGGTATTCGAGCGCGCGGTTGCTGCCCGCGCTCAAGACCCACTTGACCTCGATACCCTGCGGCTTGAACGCCTCTTCAAGCCAGCCGAAGCGCTTGAGCACCAGGCTGCTGGGCGAGTAATAAGCGTAGTCGACACGCACCTCTTCGGCGGCCTGCGCAGCACCGCTCAGGATCAGACCCGAGGCAATGCCTAGACCGACGACCCACTGTTTCATCTGTTTGCCGAATGTCATTTTTCCTCCTAAAGAATCAGGCCCGCTCACTCTAGGCAAGACGGGCCCGTAAGGGAACGAATACGTTTTTGATTGCTTATGCGGGAAACATCTGTAGAACACAGGCGCTCACAGCAGCGCGTCGGCCCAGATGTTGCGAGCCCAGGAACGCGCGTACTGGCCTTCGAGCGCATTGGCCTGGGCCGACAGGCCGCCCGCGCCCTGCACCGCCACCAGCGTCTTCTGCTCGGCGTTCCACTTGTGGACCGAGGCCACGTGGACCACGTCGGTGTCGGAGACGAAGCTGTAGCAGGTGTTGGCGATGATGGGCTGCGGGTTCACCGCCTCGCCCTTGATCAGCGCGATCACCGCGTCGGCCGCGACCTTGGCATGGTTGTTGGCCATGAAACCCGACTTGGGCATGCCCGGCGCGGACAGCGTCGCGTCGCCCAGCACATGGATGCCCGGGACCACGGTGGACTCGAAGGTCTGGAAGTTCACCCCGCACCACTTGTTGTTGGCGGTGATGAGCTTGGCGCTCTGCGCGATGCGGCCGGCCTGCTGCGGCGGCACCACGTTGAGCACGCCAACCTTGTGCTTCTCGAAGGAGGTCTCGATGGTGTTGTTCGCGGCGTCCACGCGCACCAGCTCGCTGTTGGGTCGGTAGTCGACCAGACCCGGGTAGCGCTCGTTCCAGGCCTTGAGGAAGAGACCCTTCTTGGAGACGATGTCCGGATTGGCGTCGAGCACCAGCACCTTGGAGCGCGGCTTGTGCTGCTTGAAATAGTAGGCCACCTGGGCCGCGCGCTCATAGGGACCGGGCGGGCAGCGGTACGGGGCCTTGGGGATGTGCAGAGCGTAGACGCCGCCGTCGGGCAAGGCCTCGAGCTGGCGGCGCAGGGCCACGGTCTGCGGGCCGGCCTTCCAGGCGTGCAGCACGCGGGCCTGAGCCTCGGCGCTTTCCAGGCCCGGGGTCCGGTCGTACTGGAAGTCCACACCGGGCGAAACGATGAGACGGTCGTAGGCCAGCGTGTCGCCGCGCGCCAGGCGCACGGTGCGCTTCTCGGCGTCGATGGCCAGGGCCTCGTCACGCACGACCTTCACGCCATACTTGCGCTGCAGGACGTCGTAGCCCGTGGTCAGGTTCTCGATCTTCTCGGTACCGGCCAGCACCAGGTTGCTCAGCGGGCAGGAGACAAAAGCGGCCTCACGTTCCACGAGCACCACCTCGATCTCGGGCGCCCAGAGGCGGATGTATTTGGCCGCGGTCGCGCCGCCGAAGCCGCCGCCGATGACGACCACGCGGGCGATGGGCTTGCGTTCGAAACTCGCGCAGGCCGTGAGGGAGGTGGCGGCCAGCGCAGCGCCAGCTCCAAGGAAATTTCGTCGATCCATCTTGTGCATGGTGGGTCTCGCTCAGCGGCTTTGACGGGAGAAGAAATCGGCCAGACGCTCGAGTTCGGCGTCGCTGTAGCCTTTGGCGTGCTGGTGCATGACGGTGGCGCTGAGCTGTTCACTCTTGTAAGCCTTGAGCTTGGCCAGCAGGGCCTGCTTGTCCTGCCCCGCAATCGAGGGGATGGCGCTGTTGCTCTTGCCATGGGTGCCGTGGCAGGCTGCACAGGAAGCCGCCCAGACCTGGGCCTGGCGATCCTGTGCTGCGACCGCCGAGCCGGTAGCGATCAAGCCGACCGCGAGCAGTGGGACGATGTAGCGAACCATGGCCATCAGAGCTTGGCCAGGGACACTTCGGTCGCTTTGACCAGGGCTACGACTTCGCTGCCAGGCTTGAGCCCGAGGTCGTTGATCGAGCGCGTGGTGATGACCGAGGTCACGATGCCCCAGGGTGTCTCGACGTCGACTTCGGAGAGCACGTCGCCGCGGATGATCTCTTTCACTT
>JAYNNS010000303.1:0-3739 GCA_038112835.1 Curvibacter sp.
GCGCTGAGCACACGGCCGGCACGCAGCGGCTCGCCGTCGCCCTCCAGCACCTCGTAGACCACCGAGTAGCGATCACCCTTGCGCAGCTCGCGATGGAAGTCGATGTCGCCCGAGAAGATCTCGGCCAGCTGGATGGCCACGGCGTCGGGGATGCCGGCCTCGTCGGCCGAGGCGAAGAGCGAGCTGTCGATGACGGCACCGGCGATGCGGACCGAGGCGTTGAGCGCCGCCGTTTCCAGACGTGAGCGGAAGGCCGTGCCGTCCTGCTCGATGACCAGGCGCTTGAAGCTGCCGTCGTCGTCGGGGCTCCAGCGGGCGGTGAGCTTGAGCAGGGTGTTGCG
Organism: Curvibacter sp.; assembly: GCA_038112835.1. GTDB lineage: Bacteria > Pseudomonadota > Gammaproteobacteria > Burkholderiales > Burkholderiaceae_C > Hylemonella. Next base: position 342 of record JAYNNS010000303.1, read on the forward strand.
TTCGCTGGCCTCGGCACTGAGCAGGCGGCCGGTGCGGCCCAGCAGATGGCGATGGGCCAGGGCGTCACGGCGCAGGAAGGCCGCGGCCTGCGAGTCATCCACGCCCAGGCGGCGCAGCAGGGTTTCGGCCGTGTCGTTGGCGCGCGAGACATCGGAGCGGTACAGGCTGTAGCGGTGGACTTCGAGGGCGGCGGCCTGGTCCTGCACGGGCAGCGGCGTGACGGCTTCGCTGATCTCGTGCACGGGCAGGCGTGCCGCATCCGGTGCCAGCGTGACCACGGCCGCAGCGATGGCATAGGCACCGCCGCCAAGCAGCACCAGGGAGATCAGGGCCGGCACCAGGTGGCGCGGCCGATGTTCGAGCGCCTGGCGCAGGCGGGCCAGGGCGGTTGGGAGGTGAGCGAGCGGTGTGGTCTTCAAAACGAAATCGCGGGTCGGATGGGGCGCGCGGGCCAGGGCGGCGGCGCCTCTTAAAATCGTGAACTCCGGGGTACGCCCCAAGTATATCGGCCCCGGGCCGGGCTCCTGCAAAAAATCCTTATGAATCAAGCTTCTGTGTCGACTTTCCCCGTCACCGATCGGGTCCGTGAGGCGCTGTCCGTGACGCTGCGCGGCTGCGAGGAACTGATCCCCGAGGCCGACTGGGTGCAGAAGCTGGCCCGTTCGGAAGCGACGAAGACGCCGCTGCGCATCAAGCTGGGCCTGGACCCGACCGCGCCCGATATCCACATCGGCCACACCGTGGTGCTGAACAAGATGCGCCAGCTGCAGGACCTCGGGCACCAGGTGATCTTCCTGATTGGCGATTTCACCAGCCTGATCGGCGATCCGTCGGGCCGCAACAGCACGCGCCCACCGCTCACGTCCGAGCAGATCAAGGCCAATGCCGAGACCTACTACCGGCAGGCCAGCCTGGTGCTGGACCCGGCACGGACCGAGATCCGCTACAACAGCGAATGGTGCCTGCCCCTGGGCTCCATGGGCATGATCCAGCTGGCCGCCAAGTACACGGTGGCGCGCATGATGGAGCGCAACGATTTCCACGACCGTTTCAAGGCCGGCAACCCGATCTCGGTGCACGAGTTTCTCTACCCGCTGATGCAGGGCTACGACTCGGTGGCGCTCCAGAGTGATCTGGAGCTCGGTGGCACCGACCAGAAGTTCAACCTGCTCATGGGCCGGCATCTGCAGCTGGAGTACGGCCAGGAGCCGCAGTGCATCCTGACCATGCCCCTGCTCGAGGGGCTGGACGGTGTGGACAAGATGTCCAAGTCCAAGAACAACTACATCGGCATCACCGAGGACGCCAACACCATGTTCGCCAAGGTACTGTCCATCAGCGACGAGCTCATGTGGCGCTGGTACACGCTGCTGTCCTTCCGCTCGCTGGCCGAGATCGCGGCGCTCAGGCGCGAGGTCGAGGGCGGTCGCAATCCGAAGGACGCCAAGGTGCTGCTGGCCAAGGAGATCACGGCGCGCTTCCACAGCGCTGCTGCGGCCGATGCGGCCGAGCAGGACTTCATCCACCGCAGCAAGGGCGGCATCCCGGACGAGATCGAGGAGCAGACGCTGCGCCTGGAGGCCGGCCCCATCGGCATCGCGGCCCTGCTCAAGCAGGCCGGGCTGGTGGCTTCCTCCGGTGAGGGCAATCGCCTGATCGACGGCGGCGGCGTGCGCGTGGACGCCGCGGTGGTCAGCGACAAGGGGCTCAAGCTCGGCGCCGGCAGCTATGTGCTGCAGGTGGGCAAGCGCAAGTTCAAGCGCGTCACCCTCACGGACGCCTGATGCCGCGGGCCCTTCGCGCCGCCACGGGGGGCCGGGTCGGGGCCTAGTGGAAACACGGGGGAGGGTAATGATCGGGCGGTGAAATAATCCGCGCACCACACAAGCAGAGGTTGGGCGGCATGGATGCGCAAGCGATCTATCGGAAATCCGAAAAAGGGGCGGAAGCCATCGCCACGCGGGGCCATGGTGTCGGTGGCAAGCAGCGCATGCTGCTCATCCTGGTCGATGGCAAGAAAAGCGTCGAAGACCTGATCAAGCTGGCGGCCGGCATGGGCGAGTCGGCCCAGCTGTTGCAGCAGCTCGCGGCCGACGGATTGATCGAGCCGGTGCCCGGTGCGGTGGCCGGCAAGCCGGCCGCTGCTGCAGTCGCCGCCGCCGGCATCGACCTCAGCCGACCCCGTGCCCTGGCCACCCGTCTGCTGGCCGAGCAGCTCGGGCCGCTGGCCGACGAGCTGGCGATCCGCCTTGAGGCCGCCAGGGACCTCCCCCAGTTTGTCGAAGCGATGAAAAAGGCCTACTCCGTGGTGCGCGAGGTCAAGGGTAGCGCGGCGGCCGATCGCTTCGGCGCCGAGGTCGAGGCCCAGATGCCCAAGGCCTGAGGCTCAGCGCCCCAGCCAGCGCAACACCTTCTCGCGCTGCTGCACGGCCAGGCGCCAGGTCGTGGTCTGGCGCGGCAGTTTCAGCGGCAGGCGCAGCAGCCGGCGATCCCGTGCCACCAGGGCCTGCACGCGCTCCTCCGCGCCAGCATAGAGCAGCAGATCGTCGAGCTTGGCCAGGCGCCAGGCGCTGTGCTGGCGGCCGCTGCCGATCTCCACGCCCAGCCACTCGTCGCCCGCCGCCAGGCCCGCCTGCTCGGCCGCGCCGCTCCGCAGCACGGTCTTGACCTGGATCACCCCGCCGCTGTCACTGACACGCAGGCCCAGGCGCTGGGCCAGCTGGGCCGGGTCTTCGTGGATGGCCACGCCATGCAGCAGCAGCAGCTCGCGCAGCGGCAGCTCGGCGGTGCTGTGCACCCAGCGCTGGAGCTCGCGCTTCCAGCTGCGGCCGCTGAGCTCGTGCAGCACGGCCAGCAGATCGTCCTCGCGCATGGGGCCGGCCGCGCAGCGCTGCCAGAGCGCGCGCATCACGTCGTCCAGGCTGTGCCGGCCCTCGGCGCGCAGCGTGAGGTCGATGCACAGCGCCACCAGTGCGCCCTTGCCGTAGTAGCTCACGGTCGCATTGGGCGTGTTCTCGTCCACGCGGTAGTACTTGACCCAGGCATCGAAGCTGGCCTGGGCTACGGACTGCACGAGGCGGCCCGGCGTCTGCTGCAGCTGGTTGATGCTGCGGTTGCGCAGGCGCAGGTAGACGCTTTCGTCGATCAGGCCGGCACGGTGCAGCAGCAGGTCGTCGTAGTAGCTCGTGAAGCCCTCGAAGAACCAGAGCAGTCCGGTGTAGTTCTCCTGGGCGTAGTCGTAGCGCGTGAACTCGGCCGGGCGCAGGCGCTTGACGTTCCAGCTGTGGAAATACTCGTGGCTGATCAGGCCCAGCAGCGTGGTGTAACCCTCGCCCGGCTTGGTGCCGGTGCGCGGCAGGTCGCGCCGGCCGCAGATCAGGGCGGTGGAGTTGCGGTG
>JAYNNS010000304.1:0-3731 GCA_038112835.1 Curvibacter sp.
GATGCCCAGGGTGTAGTCGGTGGCCAGCTCGAACTCCGGCGGCAGCATGCCCACCAGCTCGACCCCCGGGCTGTAGTTGATCTCGGTGACCTGGGTGCAGCCGATCAGGCCGTCCTCGTCGGACTCGCCCATCTCACGCATGGCGGTGGCGCCGTTGGGAAACTGGCGGAAGGCCGGCTGCTTCTCCTGGTCCAGGCCCAGGGCGCGCAGCACTTTCATGAAATGCACGCCCGCGGTGGACTTGAGGGCGTCCGGGAAATAGATGCCGCGGGCGGCGCGGAAGGCCTGGGCCAGTTCCTCACGTGTGCCGATGGCAGGCCAGGGCGTGCCCTTGCGCACCGCCACCCCGGTGCGCACCCGCCCCAGGGAGCGGGCGCTGCCGGGCAGCACGTGGCCGGACTCGATCAGGGCCTCGATCATCGGCCGGGTCAGGATAACGACGTCGCAGGGCTGGCCCTGCAGCAACGCGTCGCGCATCTCGCCGACGGCGCTGTAGCGGCCCTCGACCCTGAAGCCCGTCTTGGCGTCGAACACGGGCTCCACGCCCTTGACCACCGCCGCGGCCGCGCCGCCGCTCAGCACAGATACCTTCATGCTTGCTCCAGATCAGACAAAAAAATCCCTGCGTCCCGTCAGACGCAGGGTGATGGTTCAATGGTCGCTTCAGTCGGGCTTGATGCCCGCGGCCTTCACCACGGCAGCCCACTTGGTGATGTCCGCCTCCATGTAGCGGGTGTACTCTGCGACGGTCATGGACAGGGGCACTGCCCCCTGCCGGGACCAGGTCTCGCGCACATCGGCACGGTTGACGATCTTGCGCACTTCTTCATTGAGCCGCTCGACGATCGCCGCCGGCGTCCCCCGGGGGGCCATCAGGCCCAGCCAGATCACGGCCTCGAAGTTCGGCACCCCGGCCTCGGCCACCGTGGGCAGTTCGGGCATGACGGACGAACGCTGGCGCCCCGAGGTGGCGATGGCGCGCACGCGGCCGCTGCGGGCCATGTCGGCCATGGTGGTCACGGCATCGAACATGAGCTGCACCTGGCCGCCCACGATGTCGGTGCGCGCGCCCGAGCTGCCCTTGTAGGGCACATGGGCGATGTCCACGCCGGCCATGTGCTTGAAGAGCTCGCCGGCCATGTGGTAGGGCGTGCCGTTGCCCGAAGAGGCGTAGTTGAGCTTGCCCGGCTGGGACCTGGCCAGCTGCAGCAGCTCGGCCAGGTTGTTCACCGGCACCGAGGGGTGCACCACCAGCATCAGGTCGGAGTAGTTGACCGGCGACACCGGCACGAAGTCCTTCAGCAGCGTGTAGGGCTTGTTGGGCACCAGGGACTCGTTGACGGTGTGCGTGTTGGACATCATCAGCAGGGTGTAGCCGTCGGCGGGCGACTTGGCCACGCTGTCGGTGCCGATGATGGAGCCCGCCCCCGGCTTGTTCTCGACCACGAAGCTCTGCTTGAACTCGTCCTGCAGGCGCTGGGCGATGAAGCGGGCATAGTTGTCCGCCGGGCCGCCGGCCGCAAAGGGCACGACGATCCGGACCGGCCGGTTGGGATAGGCCGTTTGGGCCATCGCGCCTGCCGTGAGCGTCACCAGCAAACCGATCAGCAGCTGTCGCAGCGAAATCTTCATGGTCTTGTCTCCTCGTGGGTGATGAAAAGGGTCTGTGCCGGCCCGGGCGCGGTCTGACGCCGCGCTCCGGACCGGGGCTTATTCCACGCGGCCGATGCGCTGCACCAGCGCGGCCATGGCCTTGGCGTCGGCCTGCACGAAGCGCTCGAACTCCGCCATGTCCTGGTACATGAAGGAGGTGCCGGCGGCGGCCAGCGACTGGCGCGCACGCGCATCCTCGCTGGCGGCCTTGGCGGCCGCGCGCAGCTTGGTCACCGCAGTCTCGGGCGTGCCGGCGGGCACGAAGAGGCCGGACCACTGCGAGTAGGTGATGGGCACGCCGAGCTCCTTGAGGCTGGGCACCTCGGGCAGCGCGGCCAGGCGGCCTTCGCCCCAGTGGGCCAGCACGCGCAGGCGGCCGGAGCGCACATGCTGCATCACGCTGGACGGGCCGGTGGACAGGGCGTCGATCTGGCCGGCCAACAGGGCCATGACGGCCGGGCCGGCGCCGGTGTAGGGCACGTGCAGCATGAAGGTGTTGGTGGCGGCCTTGAGCTGCTCCATGGGCACGTGCATGGTGCCGTAGTTGCCCGAGGAGCCGAAGGTCACGCTGCCGGGCTTGCTCTTCACGTGGCTGATGAAGTCCTGGTAGGTCTTCCAGGGGCTGTCGGCGCGCACGACCAGGGCCGTGGGATCGGCCGTGAAGCGGGCGATGGGCTTGAGCTGATCCAGGGTGTAGAGCGGGTTGCGCTTGAGCACCTTGTCGGCCTCGGGCAGCACGACGACGGACGAGAGCGACATCAGCACGGAGTAGCCGTCGGGGCGGGACTTGGCCACCTGGGCCATGCCGATGCCGCCGCCGGCGCCGCCCTTGTTTTCCACCACCATGGGCTGGCCCAGGGCGCGCGCCATGGCCTCGGCCACGGGACGGCCCACGGTGTCGGCCACGCCGCCCGGCGGGAAGGGCACGAGCATGGTGACGGGCTTGCTGGGATAGGCGTCCTGCGCGAAGGCGGGCAGGACGGCGGCCGCGGCGGTCAGGGCCGCGGCGCTCAGTTGCAGGAACAGACGGTTCAGGGTCATGGGGTTGTCTCCTCTTGGGTTACCAGACTCGCGGGACGCCTTGCACGCCGCTTGTGCCGGCCTGCAGACGTTCCCGCACGGGAAATCAGATGGCTTCGACCTTGTTGTTGAGCTCGCCCAGGCCGGTGATGGCCACGCGCACCTCGTCGCCGGGCTTGAGGAACTTCGGCGGGTTGAAGCCGATGCCCACGCCCACCGAGGTGCCGGTGAGGATCAGGTCGCCGGGCAGCAGGGTCATGGCCGCGCTCATCTGCTCGATCAGCGTGGGGATGTCGAAGATCAGCTGCGAGATATGGGCGTTCTGGCGCTGCTCGCCATTGACCCAGGTCTGCATGCGCATGTCGGTGGGGGCCTCGTCCGTGGTGGTGATCCAGGGACCCATGGGGCAGAAGCCGTCGAGCGACTTGCCCAGGAACCACTGGGCGTGGTTCTTCTGCAGGTCGCGCGCGGTGACGTCGTTGGTGCCCACGAAGCCCCAGACGTAGTTCATCGCGTCGGCCTTCTTGACGTTGCGTGCGGTCTTGCCGATCACCACGCCGATCTCGCCCTCGTAGTCCACGGACTGGGTGTGCTGGGGGTTGTAGCGGATGGGGTCGGTGGGACCGTTGAGCGTGAGCGTGGCCTTGGTGAAGATCTGCGGATAGGCGGGGATGGCCGAGTCCTTGCCCGAGGTGGCGTTGAAGCCGCTCTTGTCGAACTCCATCGCGTGGTCGTGGTAGTTCTTGCCCACGGCGAAGGGGTTGCGCAGGAAGGCCGAGAAGGGCGCGAGGAACTTGACCTGGGCCGAGGGCACGCGCGCGGTGACGGCGGCCTGCAGCTGGGCGGGCGTAACGCCCTGCTCGATCACGGCGAGCACGGGATTGGGATGCTGGGCGATGGCGCCACCCACCAGGGCGACTTCCTGCTTGGCCTCGTCGACCAGGGCCAGGTGGACCTGGCCGTCTTTTTGCACACGTGCGATCTTCATGCGAACTCCTGAACGGCAACCCCGAATGGTTGCACTTGGTTTATCTTGGTGCGAATTATAAAACCAAGAT
>JAYNNS010000305.1:0-2421 GCA_038112835.1 Curvibacter sp.
CCCCAAAAGGGCGAAGCCCTCCCTTGGGGCGGCCCGGCGGGAGGTCTGGTCTTGACCCCCCGCAGACTCGGCATGTTCGGCGGCGCCTTCGATCCACCGCACCTCGCGCACCGCGCCCTGGCGGCGGCGGCCCTGGCACAGCTGCAGCTGGATGCGCTGCATGTGCTGCCCACGGGCCGGGCCTGGCACAAGAGCCGGCCGCTGACCGACGCCGCGCACCGGCTGGCCATGAGCCGCCTGAACTTCGAGGACCTGGGGCCCGTGGTGCTGGATGACCGCGAGATCCGCCGCGCCGGGCCGTCCTACACCCTGGATACGCTGCGCGAGCTGCACGCCGAACATCCCCGGGCCGAGCTCTTTCTCGTGATGGGCAAGGACCAGGCCGACGTGCTGCCGACCTGGCGCAACTGGCAGGAGATCGTGGCCCTGGCCACCATCTGCGTGGCCGACCGCGATGTGCTGACCGGGCAGGAGACGCGTTTCGTGCCGCCACCGGAGATGGCCGGGCGTTTCCGCAAGATCGAGATGCCGGCCATGGACATCAGCGCCACCGGCATCCGCGCCCGGGTCGCTGGCGGGCAGGGCATCGCGCCTCTGGTCAGCCCCGCCGTTGCGCGTTATATTGAAACCCATTCCCTCTACCAGAACACCTGATGACCACTGAAACCGCCGCCAAGAAAGACATCCAGAAACTCCAGCGCGCCATCGTCGATGGCCTGGAGGACGTGAAGGCCCAGGACATCCAGGTGTTCAATACCGAGAAACTCTCGCCGCTGTTCGAGCGCGTGGTGGTGGCTTCGGGTACCTCCAACCGCCAGACCAAGGCCCTGGCCGCCAGCCAGCGCGACGCCGAGCCCGCGGCCGCCTACGCCAAGCCGCGCCTGGAGCGCGAGGACAACCGCGAATCGATCATCGTGGACTGCGGCCAGGCCGTGGTGCACATCATGCAGCCGGCGATCCGCCAGTACTACCATCTCGAAGACCTCTGGGGCGAGACGCCGGTGCGCCTGAAGTTCGGCGCCGACAAGCCTGTGGCCAAGGCGGCGCCCAGGAAGGAAGAGCTCAAGTCGACCAGCCTGAAGCGCTCCAGCGCGGCGAAGAAGGGCCAGACCGAAGCCTTCCCGTCCAAGGCACAGCAACAGAAGGCTGCGGCCAAGTCCGCCGGCAAGGCACCGGCCAAGAAGGCCGTGGCGAAGACCCCGACCCGCAAGACGGCCAAGCCGGCGCCCAAAGTCGTGAAGGTCAACGCGCCCAAGCCGGTGGCCAAGAAGACCGCGGCCAAGAAGGCGCCGGCGAAGAAGGCCCCGGCCAAGAAGACGGTGCGCAAGGCCTGAGCGGAGGCGACAGGGCCATGAGGCTGCTCATCGTGGCCGTCGGCCAGCGCGTCCCCGACTGGGCCCAGACCGCCTGGGAAGACTACGCCAAGCGTTTTCCGCCGGAACTCAAGGTCGAGCTCAAGGCCGTCAAGACCGAGCCGCGTGGCTCGCGCACGGTGGAGCAGCTCATGGCGGCCGAGCGCAAGCGCATCGAGGAGGCGATCCCGAAGGGCACGCGTGTCGTTGCGCTGGACGAGCGCGGCACGGCGCTGAGCACGGTGGCGCTGGCGGGCAAGCTCAAGGACTGGCAGCTCGCGGGCGACGACGTGGCCCTGGTGATTGGCGGGCCCGACGGTCTGGAGCCGGCCTTCCGCCAGGGGGCGCACGAGCGCATCCGCCTCTCGGACCTGACGCTGCCGCATGCCATGGTGCGCGTGCTGCTGATGGAGCAGCTCTACCGCGCCTGGTCCATCAACGCCAACCATCCCTACCACCGCGAATAGGACGATGCCGCCCAGATCGCTCCAATCCGCTCGCCCTGAGCCTGTCGAAGGGCGCGCCGGCTTCGACCCGCTCAGCCCGAACGGCCCATTCATCTACCTTGCCTCGCAGAGCCCGCGCCGTCGCCAGCTGCTGGAGCAGCTGGGGGTGCGCCACGAACTGTTGCTGCCCGACGCCGACGAGGACGCCGAGGCGCTGGAAGCCGTGCAGCCGGGCGAGGCGCCTGCCACCTATGTGCAACGCGTCACCCAGCTCAAGCTGGACGCGGCGCTGGGCATTCGTGCGCGCACCGGCGTTGCGAACGCGCTGCTGCAGCCCGACTACTTTCAGTGGGTCGAAGAGGCCAAGAGCAAGCTGTGCAACTCGGTGTTCGTGCACAGTGATGGTGGTGCGACGCCGCAGCTGCAAAACGTCGAAGCGCTCGCGTTTGTGACCGACCTGCTGGGTGACTGGACCAACGCGCCCGAGCGCGAAGACGACCAGGCGGCGATCGACGCCAAGATCGAAGCGGTCGAAGCCACGCTCTGTCGAGAGCCCGAGCACAGCGACGTCGGCCGCGTCGTGTACCCCGAAACCGAGCTCGACGCGTTTGGCGACCTGAACG
>JAYNNS010000305.1:2431-3727 GCA_038112835.1 Curvibacter sp.
CTGGCGCGCCTGCGCCGCCGCGGCCTGCCCGCCGCGCCCGTGCTGTGTTCGGATACCACGGTGGCCCTGGGGCGGGTGATCTACGGCAAGCCGACGGACGCGGCGGATGCGCGGCGCATGCTCGCTGAGCTCGCAGGCATCACGCACCGGGTGCTGACCGCCGTGGCCGTGGGCACGCCGCGCCGGCGCATGCAGGCCCTGAGTGCCTCACGTGTGAGCTTCGCGCCCATGACGCGTGCGCAGATCGCCGCCTATGTGGCGGGCGGCGAACCCATGGGCAAGGCCGGCGCCTACGCGGTGCAGGGCAGGGCGGCGGCTTACATTACACACATCGCCGGCAGCTATTCGGGCATCATGGGCCTGCCCATGCACGAGACCGCGCAATTGCTGCAGGCCTTCGGCTTCAAACTACAGATCGCGTGCCCAGTATGCTGATGAGTACTTCAGACCTTCGAATGGCAATATCGCCAAGCGCGGGACACCGTGGCGCCGGCTTCGCCGGGCTGCTGGTGTCGCCCCCTGCAAGGGGGAGATGCGCAGCACCTCGGGGGTGTGCCAAGTGAGTCAAGAAGACATCCTGGTCAACTGGTCCCCGCAGGAAACGCGTGTGGCCATCGTGGAAAACGCGGCCGTGCAGGAGCTGCACGTGGAGCGCGCCAGTGAGCGCGGCCTAGTGGGCAATATCTACCTCGGCAAGGTCTCGCGTGTGCTGCCGGGCATGCAGTCGGCCTTCATCGACATCGGGCTGGAGCGCGCGGCCTTCCTGCACGTGGCCGATGTCTGGCAGCCGCCGCTGGAGGGCGAGTCGCTCAGCGCCTCGCGGGCGGCCCAGCCGCAGATCCCGATCGAGAAGCAGGTCTTCGAAGGCCAGTCGCTCATGGTGCAGGTCATCAAGGATCCGATCGGCACCAAGGGGGCTCGCCTGTCCACCCAGATCAGCATTGCCGGGCGGCTGCTGGTCTTCCTGCCGCAGGATGAACACATCGGCGTTTCGCAGAAGATCCCGCCGGCCGAGCGCGACGAACTTCGGCGGCGCCTGCAGCAGCTCGCGGGCGACAAGGCCAGCGGCGGTGGCGGGGGCTTCATCCTGCGCACCAACGGCGAGGACGCGAGCGACGCCGAGCTGGCCGACGACATCGCCTACCTGCGCAAGACCTGGACGCGCATCAAGGATGCTTCCACGCGGCTGCCGCCCAAGTCCCTGCTGCACCTGGATCTGAACCTGCTGCAGCGCGTGCTGCGCGATCTGGTCAGCGAGCGCACGGTGTCCATCAAGGTCGATTCGCGCGAACAGTA
>JAYNNS010000306.1:0-3725 GCA_038112835.1 Curvibacter sp.
AGGCAGATCTCCTTGCCGTGCTCCCACCGCTCGGGGCCCACGAGGTCCCGGGCCTCCTCGGGGGAGAGGGGCCGGTCGTGGGCCTCGTGCTTCGTGGTGGGGGTCACCAGGGGCTCGGGCAGCGCCTCGGCGCCCGCCAGGACCTGGCAGGCGCACTTGGCGCACTTGCCCATGCCGCAGCCGTAACTCAGGTGCGGGTAGGGGAACTTGCGTGTCCCCGCAAGCACCACGAGGTTGGCGCCATCCTTGACATCGTCCTCGTAGCGCTGACCATTCTTGTGTATCGTCACCTTCGGCATGAGCCCCTCACTTCCCGCCCAGCCCGGTCCTTCAGGCGGCCAGAGGCATGGCCCGCTGCATCGGCGACGAGGACACGACGTAGTCGTTGTACAGCGCCGTGGTGTACAGCAGGCGCATCTCGGCACCGATCTCGCAGATCTTCAGGCAACGCTGCTGCAGCTCCGGCGTACGGGCATGCTCCAGCACGATCTGGTAACCGCGCTCCCCGTGGATCTCGTCGGACACGATGTGCAGGTCGAAGAACTCCACCTCTTCATCGGTGAACTTGTACTTCTCACGCAGGGTCGGAGTCTGTTTGCGGTAGATGGAGGGCACTTGCGATTCGAGACCGACCACCAGGCCAGCAACGGCCACGATGGGGTCTTCACGCATGGCGACGGCATAGCACCAGCTCTGCAGGCCGCGCGTCGTCGGGGACATGTTGTCGGGATCGGTCACACGCTCGCGGGTCGTGCCGCAGGCTTCGGCGAAGCGGATCAGCAGATCGGTATGGCGATCCCCTCCGATCTCTTCCTCGTACATGTTGTGCAGCAGGAAGTCCTTGGCTTCGGTGTAGGTGTCGGGCATGCGGGCGTAGACATAGGCCAGGTAGTCGGCGAAAGGCCCGACGTAGTGGAAATGGTTCTCGGCCCAGCGCGCCAGGTGTTCACGGCTGAGCTCACCCTTGGCCCAGGCCAGGCTGAAAGGCGAAGCCGTTGCCGTCTTGCCCTTGATCGCGTTTTCGAGCGCCGTACGGAATTCGGTGGGATTCATCAGTTGTGCCATGACAGTCTCCAGTGGAAAAAGGAAGATACATTGGTTAATGTATACAGTATTCAATTATGCAGAAATGATCCGCATCAAGATTAGGTACTTACCCTAGTCGCCGATCGCCAGCCCGTCCTTGCGACGGTCGGAGCCACCCCAGAGCAGCCCCTGGTCGTCCCGTCGAACGAACTGCGCACCGCCGAAGTCACTGCGGCCGCCCAGTTCCCCGGTCGCCCCGGGATCGAGGTAGCCTGCCTGGCGCAAGGCCACTTGCACGGGCTCGGGCATGCCCGCCTCGATGGCCAGCGTGCGCCCACCTTCGAGCCGCCAGCGCGGCGCATCGATGGCAGCCTGCACCGGCTCACCCCAGGCCGCGATGCGCAGCAGCAGTTGCACATGCCCCTGGGGCTGCATGGCTCCACCGACCACGCCCCAGCCCGCATGAAAACGTCCGTGACGCAAGGCCGCGGCAGGCACCACGGTATGAAACGGCCGCTTGCCCGGCGCCGGGCCATTCGCGTGCCCCGGCTCGGAGAACCCGAAGCCACGGTTCTGCAGCACAAAACCGCACCCCGGCACCGCCAAGGCGCTGCCGAAGCGCTTGAAGATGCTCGACATCAATGTGACGGCCAGGCCGTCAGCGTCCACCACCACAGTACAGACCGTGTTGCCGGCCGGGTCACGCACCGTCTTGCGCGCATGATCGAGGCCCCGCGCCACCGCAGCGACGACGTCGACCATGGTGCGCGGATCCTGCGGATCCAGCGGCATGTGCTCCATCTCCTCCAGCGCACGCAGCACCCCCACACCATGACTGTTGGGCGGACACTCCAGCACCGTGAGCCCGCGAAAGCTGGCCTGCAGCGGTGCGACGAACTCCCCATGGTGCCGAGCAAAATCCTCCGGCGTGAGGCAGCCTCCGGCGGCTGTCACCGCCCGGCTCGCGGCCTCGGCCACGCGCCCCTGGTAATAGACTTGGGGACCGCCGTCTGCAATCTCTTGCAGCACAGTCGCCAGCTCGGGGTTGGCATAGCGTTCACCGGCGACTGGCGGCGAGCCCGCCCTGTACAGACGGGCACAGACCGGGTCCTGATGCAGCACGCGATCAAACAGCGCCCATTCCCGTGCCGCCACAGGCGCCACAGCAAAGCCCTCGGCAGCTGCCTCCATCGCCGGGCGCAACAGCAGCGACCAGTCGCAGCGACCATAACGCTGATGCAGATCGGCCCAGCCACGCACGGCTCCGGGCGTGGTTACCGACAGCGCATGCCGTTCGGGGATACGCCCACCCAGCGCGTCCAGCCTTTGCGCATCGAAAGCCCATGACGCCCGCCCGCTGCCGTTGTAGGCCCACGAATGGCCATCGGGCTCGACCAGCATGGCCATCAGATCGCCGCCGATACTGGTTGCCATGGGCTCCACCACCCCCATCACCGCATCTGCAGCGATAGCGGCATCGACGGCACTGCCACCGGCCTGGAGCATCCGGCAGGCCGCTTGCGCGGCCAGCGGGTGGCCGGTGGCCACCATGGAGTGCGCACCGCGCGCTCCGCTCTGACTCCGCCCCACCGTTACGCCCAGAGCAGTACCGCTGCCACAGTGGACAGCGCCAGCCCCGAAAGCACAGGCAGAGTCAGCGCACGTACCGCGTCCAGCACAGGCACGCGGGCAAACCCGGCAACGGCGATGAGTGAGGACCAGGCGATCAGCGTGCCGCCGCCAGTCCAGATCGCGCCCATCTGGCCGATGGCCGCCAGCGTCGCGGGATCCATGCCCACGCTGCCCGCCAGGCCACCCGAGAGCGCGCCCGTGAGCGGCAGGCCGGAGAAGCCCGAGCCGTCAATGCCCGTCACCATGCCGACCACCAGCACGCCAAAGGCCATCAGGTACTGGCTGTGCGGGATCAGGTGCTCGGCGGCCTTGATGGACTGGAAGAGCAGTTCAGGGGGCTGGGTCCCGGGCGCGATGCTCAGGATCTGGGCTGCTGTCTCGCCCGCGCCGATGAAGAAGAAGCCCGCGATGGGCAGCACCGAGCCCATGGCCTTGAAGGCGAACACAAAACCATCGGTGATGTGGTCCGCCGCCACGTCCAGGGATCGGCGCACACCGTGCGCTGCCCAGGTGGCAAAGATCATCATGACCGCAGCCAAGCCGCCCACCAGCGAAGCGGCGGCTCCGCCCTTGAGGTCGGCAAATCCGGACGAAATCTTGGGTAGAACCATCACGGCGATGATGCCGAGGAAAGCCAACGGCGTGAGCACGGCAAAGAAGCGCGACCAGAAGGCGTGGCGTGCGTTCCGATCATCCAGGGCCGCCTGCAGCTGCTGCTCGCCCACGATGGGTTCGCGCACATCCCCGGCCAGCTCCGCCTTGTGGAAGGTCCCCTGATCAATCGCTTCAGCCTGCGCGCCGGACGCCTGGGCTTGCCAGTGCACCAGATGCTCGCTGCTGGCCGGCCTGATCTGGCGCCGCAATGCGAAGTAGCCCCAGAGCAGGGCAACGCCACCAGTGATCAGGGACAGCACCAGGGCACGATCGGCAACCAGCGCAGCACTGACCCCCGCACCCGCCGCCTTGGCACTGATGCCCGGGGCGACACCGATCACGTAGTCGGCCGACAGCGCCATGCCCTGCCCTGCGATCGCAATGGCCACGGCTCCCGCCAGGGGGGGCAGACC
>JAYNNS010000307.1:0-3707 GCA_038112835.1 Curvibacter sp.
GCCATCAGCCGCGCGCTGGGCGCGGGCCAGCAGGCGCGGGCCGATGCGCTGGTGCTGCATGCCGTGTTCATCAGCGCGGTGCTGGGCCTGTGCTTCAGCGTGCTGGTGCTGCTCTGGGGGCGACCGCTGATCGCGCTGATCGGCGGGCGTGAGGCCGCGCTGGAAGAGGCCCTGGCCTATGCGAGCGTGGCCTTTGCCGGCGCGCTGGCGGTCTGGCTGCTGAACGCCCTGGCCTCGTCGCTGCGCGGTGCGGGGGACATGAAGACGCCGTCGGCCACGCTGCTGCTGGTGGCCGGGGGCCAGATCGTGCTCGGCGGCGGGCTGGGCCTGGGCTGGGGACCGCTGCCCCGCCTGGGCATGGCGGGCATCGCGCTGGGCCAGGTGCTGGCCTTCGCCCTGGGCGCGGCCTATCTCTACCGCCATCTGCGTTCGGGCCGGGCGCGCGTGCGGCTGCGCTTCAGCGCACGGCTGCAGCGCGAGAACTTCATGGACATCCTCAAGGTCGGCGCGGTGTCCAGCCTGTCGGCCCTGCAGACGGTGCTGACCATCCTCATCGTCACGCGCATCGTGGCCGGTTTCGGCACCGAGGCGCTGGCGGGCTACGGCATCGGCGCGCGGCTGGAGTTCCTGCTCATCCCCATCACCTTCGCCATCGGTGTGGCCTGCCTGCCCCTGGTGGGCATGGCCCTGGGCGCGGGCCGGGTGCAGCGCGCGCGGCGCGTGGCCTGGACGGGGGCTGGCCTGGCGGCAGCCATTGTCGGCAGCCTCGGCCTGCTGGTGGCGCTGTGGCCCGATGCCTGGTCGCGCCTGTTCACCGACGAGGCGCAGGTGATTGCCTACGCGCGCAGCTACTTCCGCTGGGTGGCGCCGGCCTATGGCTTCTTTGCCCTGGGCCTGTGCCTGTACTTCGCGGCCCAGGGGGCGGGCAAGCTGCTGGGGCCGGTCCTGGCCGGCACCCTGCGCCTGCTGCTGGTGGCCGTGGGGGGCTGGCTGCTGGTGCAGGGCGGCGCGCCCGTGTGGAGCATGTTCGCCCTCATCGGCGCGGCCATGCTGCTCTACGGCCTGGTGACGGCGCTGGCGGTGTACCACGTACGCTGGGGCGCGTGAATTACAGTAGCGGCCACAGTTGCACCGGATGGAGATGCCCCCCATGATGGACGAGAACCCGAGATTCAAGGCCGGCCTGGCCGTGCGCAAGGCCGTGCTGGGCGAGGAGTACGTGAACAAGTCGCTGGCCAATGCCGACGCATTCATGGCCCCGATCCAGCAATTCCTGACCGAAAACGCCTGGGGCACGGTCTGGACCCGCCCGGGCCTGGACCGCAAGACGCGCAGCCTGCTCAACCTGGCCATGCTGACCGCGCTCAACCGCCCCAACGAGCTCAAGCTGCACCTCAAGGGCGCGCTCAACAACGGCGTGACGAAGGAAGAGATCGGCGAGGTCTTCCTGCAGGCCGCCGTCTACTGCGGCGCGCCGGCGGGGCTGGATTCCTTCAAGATCGCGCAGCAGGTCTTCAAGGAAGAGGACGAGAAGTCGCGCAGCTGAAGCCCGGGTCTGCTGGCCGCGTCCGGGCGCTGGACCGGATTACCAGTCCACCAGGCTCAGGCCCACGCTGAGCAGGGTGCGGCGGCGGTTGTAGTCCACCAGGGCATCGCCGTAGCCGCTGAAGAGCTGCACATGCAGGCGCAGGCCGGGCGAGGCCGGGTCCAGCGGGCGCAGCCACTCGAGTCGCCAGGAGCCGTTGGCGTCGCTGCGCAGGCTGTGGCGCAGCGTGAGGGCCAGCGTGTGCTCGGGCCGGATCTGCCAGCTGCCGGTGATCTCGGCGCGGCCGACGGTGTTCTCGATGCCCGGGTTGTCGTCGCCAGCCGCGGGGCTGCTGCTGTTGCCGTCTCCGTCGCTCACGCGCTTCCAGAGCCGGCCTGTCAGGGTGTAGCGCTCGTCCTTCTCCAGGCCGGCCATGAGGATCAGGCGGTTCCAGCTGCGCGACAGCGGCAGGGTCTGGCCATTGGACTGGTGGTTGAGGCTCAGGCCGCTGTAGCGCAGCTGCCAGCCACCGGGCAGGCCCACGGGGGTGGGCAGGATGTACATGATCTCGGGTTCGTGGTCCGTGGTGCGGAAGGGCCGCGAGATCTCGCCGTTGAAGAGCTGCCAGTAGGACTGCTGGGTGTAGCCGAACCAGAGCGAGTCGCGCTGGCCTTCGGGCAGCCAGGGCGACAGGCCCGAGGCCACCTTGGTGCGTACCGAGAGCTGGATGCGCATCTCGTTGCGCATGTAGGGCTGCTCGGTGCTGGCGCTGCGGCCCGCGGCATCCGAGCTGGGCGCGGTGTTGACGCTGGTGCCGTGCACCCAGGACAGGCTGATGGGCTTGTAGCCACGGATGTTGAAGCGGCCGCAGTCGCTGCCCGATTCGAGCTCCCAGTAGCGCGAGAGCGTGGACTGCGCGCCGCTGCGGCAGTCCGGCGGCGGCGCCGGCACGTCAGTGGCCGTGGGCGTGGGCTGGGCCTGCTGCCGCACCCAGTGGTCGTAGCAGGCCAGGCGGGCCGTGGCATCGTCGGTCTGGGCGGCGCAGCGCTGCCAGCCCGTGCTGGCGTCTGGGGGCAGCGGGGTCTGGGCCTGTGCCGGTGCGGCGAGCACCAGCAGGCACAGGGCGGCGGGGATGCCGGCTTTCATGCCGAACCTCCGGCCAGGGCCTGGGCGGCCGCGTTCTCCTGCGCCTTCTTGGCGAACTCGGCGCGCAGGGCGCGCAGCTTCTCGCGCGGGTCTTCCTTCACCGTGGCCTGGTCCAGCGCCATCTCGGCGATGAAGCGGCTCGGCTGCGCGCTGACCATCTCGCGGCCCTTCTTGCGCCTCTTGGGCCAGCTCACGGCCAGCGAGCGCTGGGCACGCGTGATGCCCACGTACATGAGGCGGCGCTCCTCCTGCAGGCGCTGGGCGATGCCCTCGTTGGCGGCCTCGTGCTCGCGCTGCGAGCCGCCGAGCGAGTCGCCGCCTTCGTCCAGCTTGAAGGGCAGCATGCCCTCGGTCACGCCGACCAGCATCACGTGCGGCCACTCCAGACCCTTGGCGGCGTGCAGGGTGGAGAGCGTGACCACGTTCTGGTCCTTCTCGCGCTCGCTGATGGTCGAGAGCAGCGACACGGTCTGCGCCACTTCCAGCAGCGATTTCTTCTCGCTGGCCAGCGTCACGCCCGCGGTGTCGTCGATCTCGCCGCCGCAGCGCTTGGCCATCCAGTCGCAGAACTCCATGACGTTGATCCAGCGGTTGGCGGCCACGCGCTCATTGTCCTCGCTGTCGTAGAGATGCTTTTCGTAGCCGATGTCCTTGAGCCAGTCGGCCATGAAGGCGCGCGCGTCCTCGGCGCCCGTGGTCTGGCGGGCGCGGTATTCGAGGTCGTTGATGTAGCGGCCGAACTCGTGCAGGCTGCCCACGGCGCGCGCGTTGAGCACCGAGCCCAGCGAGGACGAGAACAGGGCCTCGAACAGGCTGACCTTGTACTGGCTCGCGAAGGTGCCGAGCGTCTGCAGGGTCTGGTGGCCGATGCCGCGCTTGGGCGTGGTCACGGCGCGCAGGAAGGCCGGGTCGTCGTCGTTGTTGACCCAGAGCCGGAACCAGGCGCAGAGGTCGCGGATCTCGGCGCGGTCGAAGAAGCTGGTGCCGCCCGAGACCTTGTAGGGAATGCTGGCCTTGCGCAGCGCCTGTTCCAGGA
>JAYNNS010000308.1:0-3704 GCA_038112835.1 Curvibacter sp.
GCCTGGGCCCTGCGCATGGACTGGGCCCTGATCCGCCAGGGCCTGGCCAGCTTCGACAACGATGCCAACAACGCCCAGGGCCGCTTCAACCTGTTCCGCTACAGGGGTGCGACCGTGATCGCCGACTACGGCCACAACCCGGACGCCATGCAGGCCCTGGTGCAGGCCGTGGGCGCCATGCCGGCGCAGCGCCGCGCCGTCGTCATCAGCGGTGCCGGCGACCGGCGCGACGAAGACATCCGCGAGCAGACCCGCATCCTGGGCGACGCCTTCGACCACATCGTGCTGTTCGAGGACGCCTGCCAGCGCGGCCGCAGCGACGGCGAGGTGCTGGCCCTGCTGCGCGAGGGCCTGTCCGAGGCGCGTCGCACACGCGAGGTCAACGAGATCCGCGGTGAGTTCCTGGCCATCGACACGGCCATGGACAAGCTGCAGGCGGGCGATCTCTGCCTGATCCTCGTCGACCAGGTCGAAGAAGCCATCGCCCACATCAGCGCGCGCGTCGCACGCGACGGGACCTGAAGCCCCCGATGCGCCGGGCTCAGCGCAGCTCGGCGCCCGGTGTGCGGCCCATCAGGGCCGCCACCGCCTGGGCCGGCTGCATGCGGCCGTCCAGCAGGGCCACCACGTACTCGGCAATCGGCATCTCCACCCCCAGACCCTGCGCGCGCTGCACCACGGTACGCGCGCAATAGACGCCTTCGGCCACATGGCCCAGCGAGGCCACGGCCTGCTCCAGCGTGCGTCCCTGGGCCAGCAGCAGGCCGACCTTGCGGTTGCGGCTCAGGTCGCCGGTAGCGGTCAGCACCAGATCGCCCAGGCCCGACAGGCCCATGAAGGTTTCGGCACGCGCCCCCAACGCCAGACCCAGGCGCGTCATCTCGGCCAGGCCGCGCGTGATCAGCGCGGCACGGGCGTTCAGCCCCAGGCCCAAGCCATCGCACAGGCCGGTGGCGATGGCCAGCACGTTCTTGACCGCGCCGCCCACTTCCACCCCCACCAGGTCCTCGTTCTCATAGACGCGCAGGCTGGCGCTGTGGAAGGCCTGGACCAGGCGCTCGCGCACCACGGCGTGGGCACTGGCCGCGACCAGGGCCGTGGGCTGGCCACGCGCCACTTCCTGCGCGAAGCTCGGCCCGCTGAGCACGCCGGCCCGCAACCCGGGCGCCTCCTGGGCCTGGATCTCGTGCGCCATGAGACCGGAAGCGCCCTCGCCCGCAGGCTCGAAGCCCTTGCACAACCAGGCCACGGGGGCGGCGGCATCACGGATCTGCCGCAGCACGCCGCGCAGGCCGGCCATGGGCGTGCCGATCACGACCAGGTCCTGGTCCTGCACCAGGCGCTGCAGGTCCTCGGCCGGACCGTCGATCACCTGCAGCGCCGCCGGCAGGGGGAGCTCGGGCAAGTAGCGCGCGTTGACGCGCGCCGAGCGCATGGCCGCCGCCTGGGCCGGGTCGCGGGCCCAGAGCCTCACTTCGTGGCCGGCCTGGGCGTTCTGGCTGGCACTCATGGCCAGAGCCGTTCCCCAGGCGCCGGCGCCCAGCACCAGCAGCTTCATGGCCGGACCTTATTGCACCGGCTGGGCCGCACCGCTGCCCTGCTGTTGCTGCTCGTACAGGGCCTGAAAGTTGATCTCCTGCAGGTGCACGGGCGGAAAGCCGGCGCGCTGCACGATGTCCGCCACGTTGCTGCGCAGGTAGGGGAAGACGATCTGCGGGCAGACCACGCCCACGATGGGGCCCATCTGGTTTTCGGGCAGGTTGCGGATCTCGAAGATGCCCGACTGCTTGGCCTCGACCAGGAAGACGGTCTTGTCGGCGATCTTGGTCTGCACGGTGGCGATGACGGAGACCTCGAACACGCCCTCGGCCACGGGCTGGGCCTCGACACCGAGCTGGATGTCCACGCCGGGCTGATCACCCTGCAGCAGGATGGCCGGGGAATTGGGCTGCTCCAGCGAGGCTTCCTTGAGATAGATGCGCTGGATCTGGAAAACGGGTTCTTGCTGCTCGGCCATGGAATCGCCTTGAATGGGAAAGGTCAAAAAACAGGAGCCCGCCCGGTGGATACCGAGCGGGCTCACGATCGGATCGGGCCGATTATGTCAGGCCGGGCCAGCGCCCTGAAGACACGGCACGCCGTGCCGCGGCCACCTCAGGCGGGGTTCAGGCCGGGTCGGCCGGCGACGCGAGCAGGGGCAGCAGGCCACCGCGGGCGTCCAGGGCCATGAGGTCGTCGCAACCGCCCACGTGCGTGGCGCCGATGAAGATCTGCGGCACGGTGCGCCGGCCGGTGCTGCTCATCATCTGCTCGCGCGCGGCCGGATCGGTGTCGATGCGGATCTCCTGGATCTGCTCCACGCCCCTGGACTTGAGCAGTTGCTTGGCGCGGATGCAGTAAGGGCAGACCGCGGTGGTGTACATCTTGACGGCAGCCATGACTCAGCCTTTCTCCACCGGCAGGCTGGCCGCCCGCCAGCCCGACAAGCCGCCACCGAGCGACTGGGCCTTGGCATAGCCCAGTCCCTTGGCGATGCGCGCGGCGCTGCCCGAACGCATGCCGCTCTGGCAGACGAAGATCACCGGCAGGTCCTTGTTCTTGACCACGCCCGGCAACTGGGTCGCCAGCTGGGCCAGCGGAATGTGCCTGGCGCCCGCCACATGGCCGGCGGCGTACTCGGCGGCCTCGCAGACGTCGATCACGACCGCCTTTTCGCGGTTGATCATCTGCACGGCCGCGGCCGGGCTCAGCGCGGCAGTACCGCCGCTGCGGATGGCCGGCCACAGCAGCATCAGGCCGGAACTCAGGGCCACGAGGATCAGGGCCCAGTTGTCGATAATGAATTTCACGGGTTTCCTTGCAGGTTTCCGACGCGGTAAATAGGTGATTCTAAAATGGCGGATTGGCACCTGCCGGGGCGGGCCACAAAGCCCCCGCCAGCCAGATGCACTGCCCGTAACCGCTTCGTAACCCTGCCCGCCACCTCATGTACAAACTCGTGCTCATCCGCCACGGCGAATCGACCTGGAACCTGGAAAACCGCTTCACCGGCTGGACCGACGTGGACCTGACCCCCACCGGTGTCTCCCAGGCCATGTCGGCCGGCAAGCTGCTCAAGGCCGAGGGCTACGACTTCGACATCGCCTACACCAGCGTGCTCAAGCGCGCCATCCACACCCTCTGGTACTGCCTGGACGAGATGGACTGCACCTGGCTGCCCGTGGTCAAGAGCTGGCGCCTGAACGAGCGCCACTACGGCGGCCTGCAAGGCCTGAACAAGGCCGACATGGCCAAGCAGTACGGCGAGGAGCAGGTGCTGGTCTGGCGTCGCAGCTACGACAACCCGCCGCCCGCGCTGCTGCAGACCCTGGCCCGCAGCTTTGAGCGCACCGACGGCGACATTGCGGCGGTGCTGGAAACGCTGTTCCACACCCCGGAGTTCCGCGCATCTCTCGGCCAGCGGTTTCGGGACCCAGTGCACTATGCGCTGGCGGGCCTGCGCCTGGCCCATGGCGACGCTGTGCTGCCCAGCACCGATCTGGCACTGGCCTGGCTGCAACGGTTGGCCGAGCCCCTGCATGGCCGCGTCACGCCCGACGGCTACCCGCTGGACTCTGCGTCGTGGTCGGGCTCGGGGCAGATGAGCACGCGCTTTGAGATGGCGCGGGCCCTGGGTGCAGGCGCTCTGGCAGCCCCGCCAGCAA
>JAYNNS010000309.1:0-3690 GCA_038112835.1 Curvibacter sp.
GCGCAGCACCCAGGCACTGCCCAGGGCCTGCACGGTGACGGGCAGCGTCACATTCCAGCGGGTGGCGCCTTCCAGGCAGCGCAGGCCGACGCGGCTGGCGCCCCAGAGACGGCTGCCCGGCGGCAGATAGGCCTCGACCCGGGCGCAGGGCGCCAGGCGCAGACGGGCGTCGAGCGCGCCCAGCGTGGCGCGCAGGCGCAAGGGTGCTTCGGCGCGGGCGGCCTGCTGGGGCAGGGCCTGGGCCAGCCACTGGCGGGCCAGCGGCGGCAGATCGGCCTCGCTGCCCACGGCCTGGGCGCGGGCCAGCGGGCCGCCCAGGGCGGCCGCCAGCAGCGCCAGGCCGGCCGCGGCGCGGGCGCTGATCGATGCGATGCCTGGCCTGACTTGCATGTCCGTGACTCCTGCCCGAGCGTTGCGGTGGGGTGTTACAAAAAACCGCTCAGGTACTCCACCCACCGTGCCGACTATACGAACAGGCGCAGAGTGCAAAGGGGGCAAATGCGCGCCTTTTCCCCTTCATTTCAGACGCTCGGAAATTCAAGTTTTCACCACAATTTCCGCACGGGGTCCCTCCAGACGCGCCCTCCGGCGCCCACCCCCATCCGAAAGCCGAGGTGTGAGATGTTCGACAAACTGACCAGCACGCTGGACTTCCACGGGAAGGCCCTGGTGCTGCGCGCCGAACGCCAGCGCACGATCGCCAGCAACATCGCCAACGCCGACACGCCCGGCTATGTGGCACGCGACTTCAACTTCCGCGACGCCATGAGCCAGGCCCTCTCGGGCAAGGAGCTGCCGGGCAGCGCCCAGCCCGCCGCGCGCCCGCACCCGTCCCACCTGCCGCTGGCCGCGCGCGAGGGCACGCTGGGCTCCAGCATGGGCTACGGCCCGCAGGTGCAACCGGCCCTGGACAACAACTCGGTGGACCTGGACCGCGAGCGCGGCAACTTCGTCGACAACGCGGTGCGCTACGAATCCACCCTGCGTTTCATTAACGGCAGCTCGCGCACGATCTTGAGCGCGATCCAGGGCCAGTGACGCACTGAACAAGGAGCCCCTTCATGTCCATGTTCTCCATCTTCAATGTCTCCGGCAGCGCGATCAGCGCGCAGTCGCAGCGCCTCAACGTGGTGGCCTCCAACCTGGCCAACGCCGACGCCGTGGCCGGCCCCGACGGCCAGACCTACAAGGGACGCCAGGTGGTGTTCGAGACCGTGCCCATGGATGGCGCGGCCGCCGCCGGCGTCAAGATCAGCCGCATCCAGGAAGACCAGACGCCGGCGCGCCGCATCTACGAACCCAGCCATCCCTCGGCCGACGGCGAGGGCTATGTGAGCCACTCCAACGTGAACCCGGTGGAGGAGATGGTGAACATGATTTCCGCCTCGCGCTCGTACCAGAACAACGTCGAGGTCATGAACACCGCCAAGTCGCTGCTGCTCAAGACGCTGCAGCTGGGCCAGTAAGGAGCCGCACCATGGCCGTCGACAGCGCCACCTACATCAACAGCCTGGTCAACAAGCCCAGCTCGGCCAGCCTGGCCGCCAACGATCCGGCGGCCATGCAGGACCGCTTCCTCAAGCTGCTGGTGGCGCAGATCAACAACCAGGATCCGCTCAACCCGATGGACAACGCGCAGATGACCACGCAGATGGCGCAGATCAACACCGTGGCCGGCATCCAGCAGCTCAACGCGACCATGCAGAGCATGACGGCCCAGTTCACCGCCATGCAGGTGCTGCAGGGCGCCGCCCTGGTCGGGCGCG
Organism: Curvibacter sp.; assembly: GCA_038112835.1. GTDB lineage: Bacteria > Pseudomonadota > Gammaproteobacteria > Burkholderiales > Burkholderiaceae_C > Hylemonella. Next base: position 1,767 of record JAYNNS010000309.1, read on the forward strand.
ACGTGCTGATCGAAAGCGACCGGCTGGTGCTGGACGCCGAGGGCTTCGGCCGCGGCGCCATCGATCTGGCCGGCTCGGTGGACAACGTCCGGATCGAGATCCTCAACGCCGCCGGCACCGTGGTGGACACGCTGTCGGCCGGCTCGCTGCCGGCAGGCCGCCACGAGTTCGCCTGGGACAGCAGCGCCTACAACGGCAGCGGCGACCTGCGCTTCCGCGTGGTCGCCACGCGTGCCGGCAAGACCGTCGAGTCCGCGGGCCTGGTGCGCAGCACCGTGGCTTCCGTCGGCAGCGAAAACGGCATCATGAAGATCCAGCTGGTCGGCCGCGACCCGGTCGCCTACGCCGATCTCAAGGCCATTCTCTAACCCCCCCGCTTCACCCTCAAAGGAACACACCATGGGCTTCCAGCAAGGTCTCTCCGGTCTGAACGCCACCAGCCGCAACCTGGACGTCATCGGCCACAACATCGCCAACGCCAACACCACGGGCATGAAGGCCTCGCGCGCCGAGTACGGTGAGCTCATCGCCTCCTCACTGGGTGCCAGCGGCGGTGGCACGCGCGGCATCGGCGTGGAGGTCACCACCGTCTCGCAGCAGTTCACGCAGGGCAACATCTCGGTCACCAACAACGACCTGGACGTGGCCATCAACGGCGCGGGCTTCCTGCAGCTGCGCCAGCCCGACGGCTCCTTCGCCTACACGCGCGCGGGCGAGCTCAAGCTCGACCGCTTCGGCTACATCGTCACCAACACGGGCGCCCAGGTGCTGGGCTACCAGACCGACCTCGCGGGCAACCGCCTGAGCTTCGCGCTCAATCCCCTGCAGCTGCCCACGGCGGCGCCCATCGGCGCCAGCCAGACCACCTCGATCACGGCCGAGTTCAACCTCGATGCCGAGGCCGCGGTGTGGAACTCCACCGTGCCGCCCACGCCGCTGACCACCTACGGCACCTCGCTCTCGGGCTACGACTCGCAGGGCGTGGCGATCCCCGTCTCGCTCTACATGCGCAAGATCGGCAACGACCAGTGGGAGGTCTACACCGACCCCACCTCGGCCGCCACCGCCACCGCCAGCACCGTGGCCACGCTGAACTTCGGCGTCAACGGCCAGCTCGCCTCCACCGTGCCGGCCACCATCACCGTGCCCATGACCTCGCCCAACCCGGCCATCGGCACCTTCAACGTCACGCTCAACGTGCCCAACGCCACGCAGTTCGGCTCGCGCTTCGCGGTCTCGGACCTGACCCAGGACGGCTATCCCCCCGGTGAACTGGTGGGCCTGAAGATCGAGGAGAGCGGCGTGATCATGGCGCGCTACTCCAACGGCGAGACCCAGGCCGCGGGCCAGTTCGCGCTGGCCAACTTCCGCAACATCCAGGGCCTGGCCCCGCAGGGCAACGGCGTCTGGATCGAGACCCTGGAGTCGGGCCAGCCCATCCTGGGCGCGCCCGGCGAGGGCAAGTTCGGCACGCTGCGCGCCGGTGCGCTGGAGGACTCCAACGTGGACCTCACCGCCGAGCTCGTGAACATGATGACCGCGCAGCGCGCCTACCAGGCCAACGCCCAGACCATCAAGACCCAGGACCAGGTGCTCCAGACGCTGGTCAACCTGCGCTGAGCCGCACTGAAAGAGAGTCGCCATGGACCGCATGATCTACACCGCGATGACCGGGGCCAATGCCGCGGCGCACCGGCAATCGGTGCTGTCCAACAACCTGGCCAACGTGGGCACCAACGGCTTTCGCGCCGAGCTCTCGACCTACCGCGCCGTGCCGCTGCGCGGCGACGGCGCCACCACGCGGGTGTTCGCGCTGGAGGCCACGGCCGGCCACCGCGATGCACCGGGCTCGGCCATGCGCACGGGCCGCGACCTCGACGCCATGCCCACGGGCAGCAGCTGGTTCGCCGTGCAGGCCCTGGAC
>JAYNNS010000310.1:0-3666 GCA_038112835.1 Curvibacter sp.
GCAGCCGCAGCGGCGACTGGTCCTGGTGGGTCAACCTCAACCACACGGACTCCACGGGCCAGCCGCTGGTGTTTGCGACCCAGCTGGTGTCCGACACCACGAACACGGCGGGCACGCCCGTGACGGGCGCCGTGCGGGCCCCCAACACCACGAACGCCGACACCTGGGTGCTCGGCACCAACACCCAGTACCGCACGATCCAGGACCACGCCAAGATCAAGCTGGCCTACGACATCTCGCCCACGCTGCGCGCCAGCTACATCCTGGGGCTGTGGACCAATGACGCCGAAGGCAATCCGCAGACCGATCTGCGCGACGCGGCCGGCAACCCCGTCTACACCGGCACGGTGCAGATCAACGGCCAGAACTACGCCATCGGCAATGCGTCCTTCAACGCCACGCGCGAGCGGCTGCAGCACGTGATGCACGGCCTCTCGCTCAAGAGCCAGACGAAGGAAGCGTGGGACTGGGAATTGGCCGCCAGCCGCTACGACTACGCCAGGGACGAGCTGCGCCGCACCACCGTGACCTCGGCCGCCAGCTTCAGCGGCGGTGCCGGCACCCTCGCGGACCAGAGCGGTTCCGGCTGGATGACCGTGCTGGCGCGCGGCACCTGGCGCCCCCAGGGTGTGAAGGGTGCGCACATCGTGGACTTCGGCGCCCAGCAGGACGTCTACCGCCTGCGTATCCTGACCTCGGCCATCACGGGCAACTGGGTCACCGACGCCCCGAGCACGGTCAACAGTGACGTGGGTGGTGAAACCCGCACCCAGGCGCTCTACGCCCAGGACACCTGGACTTTTGCGCCGCGCTGGAAGGCCGTGCTGGGCGCGCGCCTGGAGAACTGGCGTGCCCACAGCGGCAGCACCTACAACAGCAGCTCGACGCCGGCACGGGTCGATTACGCCAGCCGCAGCGAGAACTACCTCTCGCCCAAGGCTGCGCTGGCCTGGCAGTGGTCGGCGGACCAGGTGCTCAAGCTCGCCAGTGGTCGCGCCGTGCGCATGCCCACGGTGGCCGAGCTCTATGGCGCCACGAGCAATGCCACGCTGACCCTGGTCAACGACCCCAACCTGCGCCCCGAGACATCCGTCACCACCGAGCTCACGCTCGAACAGGACCTGGGCCATGGCCTGCTGCGCACCACGCTGTTCCATGAAAACACGCGGGATGCGCTCTACAGCCAGCTGATCCCGGGCAGCACCACGGTGAGCCGGGTGCAGAACGTGGGCGCGGTACGCACGGACGGCATCGAGCTGGCCTACAGTGGCAGCGGCCTGTTCGTGCGCCGGCTGGACCTGCAAGGCAGCCTGACCTATGCGGACTCGCGCATTGTCAGCAACCCGGCCTTGCCCGCAAGCGAGGGCAAGGTCCAGCCGCGCGTGCCCGCCTGGCGCGCCACCGCGCTGGCCAGCTACCGCTTTGACGACAAGCAGAGCGGTTCGCTGGGCGTGCGTTACAGCGGCAAGCAGTACTCGCGCCTCGACAACACCGACGTGAACGGCAACGCCTACACGGGCGTCAGCCCCTACCTGGTGCTGGACGCGCGCTATCGCTACCGCCTCGCCCCCAAGACCGTGGCCTCGCTGGGTGTGGACAACCTCACCAATCGCAGCTACTGGAATTTCCACCCCTATCCGCAACGCACCTGGGTGGCGGATCTCAAACACAGCTTCTGAACCCCTAAGGACACACCATGAAATCGCTCAAGATCTTCGCCACGCTGCTGGCCCTCTTCGGTATCACCGCAGCCCAGGCCCATGTCGTGCTCGAAGAGCCCGCCGCCCTGGCTGGCAGCAGCTACCGCGCCGCTTTGCGCGTCAGCCATGGCTGCGCGGGCAGCCCCACGACCGGTATCAAGGTCTTCATCCCGGCCGGCGTGCGCGGTGCCCAGCCCATGCCCAAGGCCGGCTGGACCCTGACGACGCAACGTGCGACCCTGGCCCAGCCCTATGACAGCCACGGCAAGACCGTGCGCGAGGACGTGATCGAGGTCAGCTGGCTGGCCCAGAGTTCCGCCTCGGCCCTGCCCGACGACTGGTACGACGAATTCGTGCTGCGGGCCGGCCTGCCCGAGAAGGCCGGCCCGCTCTGGTTCCGCGTGCTGCAGACCTGCGCCAGCGGCCAGCTCGACTGGGCCGACATCCCGGCCCAGGGCACGTCCACGCGCGGCATGAAGACGCCGGCCGTCCTGCTCGAGGTGCTGCCCGCCGGCAGCGCATCGGCCCACATGCACTGACGCTTCCATTCCACCCCTTTATAGTTTTCACTCCAGGAGTTCACCATGACCCGACCATTCCTCGCCTCCTTCGTCCTCGCGGCCTGCCTCATGGGGGCCGCCGTCCACGCCCAGACCGTCGAGGTCAAGGACGCCTGGGCCCGCAGCACCGTGCCCGGCCAGAAGGCCAGCGGCGCCTTCATGAAGCTCACCGCCCCGGACAGCATGCGCCTGGTCGGCGCGGCCTCGCCCGTGGCCGGTGTCGTCGAGGTGCACGAGATGAAGATGCAAGGCGATGTGATGCGCATGCGCGCCATCGCCGCGCTGGAGCTGCCCGCGGGCCAGACCGTGGAACTCAAGCCCGGGGGCTACCACGTGATGCTGCTCGACCTCAAGACCGCCCTGCGCAAGGACAGCAGCATTCCGCTCACGCTGGTGTTCAAGGACGCCCGGGGCGTGGAGAGCCGCCAGGAAGTCTCGCTGCCCGTGCTCAGCACGGCGCCGGGCGCTGCGGCGCACGGCGGCCACGGCAGGCACTGAAGCCGGATCGACGCGCAGCACTTGCGCTGCGCCCGTGGCGAGCGGGTCGCGCCGTCGAGGGCGGCGTCCGTTCAGTGCCCGAGGAGATTGCGCTGCACGTGCTGCAGGTGCTGGCGCGTGCACTCCAGCGCGCGCTCCAGATCGCGCTCGCGCAGCGCGGCCACCAGGGCGCGGTGCTCGCGCTGGTAGGCGGCGCGGCGTTCGGGCGTGACGCTGCGGCGCTTGAGCATGCCCCACTCGCCCTGGGTGCGGGCCTGGTTCATGAGCTTGAAGACCTGGGTGACGAAGCTGTTGTGCGCGGCTTCGGCGATCACCTCGTGCAGCATGCCGTCCCAGTGCTCGAAGTCCTCCAGGCTGCTGGCCTGCTCGGCGCGTTCGCAGCACTGCGTCATGCGTGCGAAGTCCGACGGCGTGGCGTTGCGCACCACCATCTCCACGATGGCCGGCTCCATGGCATGGCGCGCCTCCATCAGCTCGGCCGGGCTCACGCCGGTGGTGGCCGTGGCCGGCTCCAGCGCCGGCAGCAGGCTGCCGATGCGCTCGCTCACATAGGTGCCGCTGCCCACGGTCTGCGTGATCAGCCCGGACTCCTTGAGCTGTCCCAGCACGCGCCGCACGGCCGAGCGGCCCAGGCCGTATTCGGCACACAGGGCACGTTCGGTGGGAATGCGGTGGCCGGCGCGCCAGATGCCGGATTTGAGTTTGTCCAGCAGGGTTTCGCGCAGCAGGGCAGAGGGATCCATGGTCGAGGCAGACAGAGAAGATGGTTCGGATCATAGCAAACCGCCGACCAAATAGGACCAATGGCTGCTGCTCCTAAGTGTTTTCCACCGGATTCCTCTCGGTAGCTTGGTTTTATAATTTTTACCAAGATAAACCAAATGCAACCATTCGGGTTGCCGTTCAGG
>JAYNNS010000311.1:0-3254 GCA_038112835.1 Curvibacter sp.
GGCGGGTACTTCGTACCACTCGCGGTGCATGCGGTGTTCGGCCAGGTTCTCGGTCTTCACGGGTGAGAAGGTGCCGGCGCCCACGTGCAGGGTGACGTTGGCGCGCTGCACGCCGCGGGCGTCCAGCGCGGCCAGCACGCCTGCGTCGAAGTGCAGGGCCGCAGTGGGCGCGGCGGCGGCGCCGGGCTTGGCGGCGAAGACAGTCTGGTAGCGGGCCACGTCCTCGGCGCTGTCGCCGTGCGCGATGTAGGGCGGCAGCGGCACATGGCCGTGCAGATCCATCATCAGCTGCGGTTCCTCGCTGAAGCGCAGGCGGAACAGCTGCCCTTCCTCGTCGGGCCAGCGGCCCAACAACTCTGCGGTGTAGCCGCCGCCCATGAGCAGCTCCGCGCCCACGGCGGGCTTCTTGCTGACCTTCATGTGCGCCACGACCTCGTGGCCGGGCAGCACGCGCTCCACCAGCAGTTCGAGCTTGCCGCCGCTGGGCTTCTCGCCGAAGAGGCGGGCTTTCACCACCTGGGTGTCGTTGAAGACCAGCAGGTCGCCGGGCTGCAGCAGGGCGGGCAGCTCGCGGAAGATGCGGTCCACCGGGGGGGTGTTGCGGCCGTCGAGCAGGCGCGAGGCGCTGCGTTCGGCGGTGGGGTGCTGGGCGATGAGTTCGGGCGGGAGCGCGAAGTCGAAGTCGCTGAGGGTGTAGGCGCGCGGGGCACCGGCGGTGTGCGGCATGGGCTTGAGGGCCGGACGGACCCGTTCCAAGTGGGACAGGCCGCTATTTTCCCAGAACTTCGGGGGTGGCCGTGTCCTCGAAGTCGGGCTCGGCCTCGCTGGCGTTGATCAGGCCGCCGGCCAGGCGCTCGAACAGGGCCGCCGGGTCCAGCAGCTGGATCAGCAGCTGGCCGCCGTTGGCCTTGATGAAGTGGCTCACGAGCTTGTGGCCGGTGCCGAAGGGCGAGGGCATGCGCTGGGCCTCGGCGAATTCGGGCACGGCGTGCAGCGCGTCCACCAGCAGGCCCACGGTGTGCAGGCCGTGGCGCACGATGACGATCTGGCTGTTGGCGTCCTGCAGGCTGGGGCGGCCCTGCAGCAGCCAGCCCAGGTCGAAGACCCAGACGAAGTGGCGGATCTGGCTGTTGTCCTGCGGGGCCAGCATGCCCACGCGGCCGGCCGGGCCGCCGGGGATGCGGGCCGAGAGCGCGCTGGCGGGCAGGGCTTCGAGCACGTGCACGGCGGGCAGGGCCAGCAGGCCGCCGCTGCTCTGGAAGGTGGCATAGGTCTGGCGCGCCTGGCTGTCGGCGGCGTAAGGGCCGTCGTCGAGGGTCAGGCTGTCCGCGGGTGGCAGGCCGCGGTCCTGCCGCACGGCGCCCAGGGGCAGGTAGACGACGGCCAGCACGTCTTCCTCGTAGCCGTCGCTGACCTTGAACTCGCGGTAGCCCTGGGAGGCGGCGCAGCCCATAACGGCGTATTGCCCCTCGTGCTCGACCACGCGCGAGACGCTGCGCCCGCGCGGCAGCCGGCGCAGGGCCGGATCCAGCGCCAGGGTGCTGCCCACGGGCTGCGCGCCGGCGGTGCCGGAGATGATGCGGCCCTCGCGGTCCACGAAGTAGGCGCAGATGCCGCTGTCCTGGCTCAGGCTGCCGTGCAGCATGGCCTGGAATTCGCGCGCGGCGTCGAAGACGATGCCGATGCCGCCGACCACGGCCCTGTCGTGGTGCGGGTCGCGCACGGCAGCGTGGTAGGTGTAGGTGGGGCGGCCGCCGTAGAAGGGGCTGGGTTCGAAGGCGCTCACGTGATAGGCCTGGTCGTCGGCCAGGGCGCGTACGCGTTCCAGCGTGGCGGCGTCCACCTGTGCGGGGCCGGGCTCGCCGCCGCGGCAGGAGCGCGCGATGATGCGGCCGTTGCGGTCGTAGACGTAGAGCTGGGTGTAGACGGTGTAGAGGCTGTGGATGTAGGCCAGGATCTCCTGCAGCCGGCGCGCCTCGGCGGCGGGCACCTCGGGGGTGGCCAGGGCGCCGCGCAGCTCGGGGGTCAGCGCCCACCAGCGGCAGTCGTCGGCGCGCTCGTAGAGGTTGCGGTCCAGCAGGTCCACCAGCAGCTGGGCCACGAACTCGGTGTTGCGCTGCTTGGATTCGAGCACGGTCTCGTAGAGGTCGCGGATGGACTGCGAGAACAGGGCGTTGCTGCGCGTGCCGGTCTCGCTGATCTGGTCCAGGATGGTCTTGAGCTTGACGCGCTCGCCGCTGCGGTCGGCGGTGATGACCTGGCCGTTCCAGACCACGCGGCGGATGGTCTCGGTGGCGGTCATCACTTCGTAGAGAGGCGGGCTGAAGCTGCGCGCATGCGCCAGCAGGCCGCTGGCCACGGCCGGGTCCAGCGTGGCCAGGGTCTGGCGTGTGTCGCCCGAGAAAGCCAGGTCCACGGGCGTCATGACCTGGCCCAGCCAGCCCTCGGGGCCCAGATAGCCCTGGTAGCCCTCGGCGCGCGTGGTGCGCACCAGGTATTCGCGGCCCTCGTGGATCAGCAACCGGGGCCGGCCCTCGGGGTTGACGGGCACCGTGGTGCCGGGGGCGATCCAGCGTTCGTCGGCGCTGGCGATGACGCGGTGGTTCTCGTCCAGCAGCAGCATGTTGGCGCGGCCCTCGGGGTCGCGGTGCGAGCGGAAGATGCCGGCCATCTCGGCCTCGAAGTCGAAGCACAGGCAGAGCAGGCCCACGACGGCGCCGGTCTGCGGGTGGTGCATGCGGCGTGAATAGATCAGGGCCTGCGTGCGGCCCGGACGCAGGTCGGTGGCGCGGAAGGTCTCGACGAAGCTGTCGCTGGCCAGGGTCTGGGCGATCAGCGGGTCGGTGCTGCCTTCGACGGGTGAATCCGCATCAAGCTGCACCAGCACATTGCCTGCGGCGTCGAGCAGCATGATCTCGTTGTAGACCGTGTACTTGTGGCGGTAGGCCAGCAGGCGCGAGCGGATGGCGTCCACGTCCTCGGTCTGACCGGCGACGAAGGCGCAGAGCTCGCGGTCGGTCGCGAGGAAGCCCACGTCGGCGGTGCGCTCGTAGAGATTGCGCACCACGATGTCGATCACGTACTGCGCCTTGGTGCCGATGGCGGCCAGCACATTGGCCACCTTCTCGCCCACCAGGCTGTCCACCAGCTCGTGCTCCAGCCGGCTGAAGCCGGCGCGCGTGGCGGCCATGATGGGCAGGATGGTCTGGGCCTCCTGCGGGCAGTTCATCTTGGCGGCGGACTCGATCATGCGC
>JAYNNS010000311.1:3264-3638 GCA_038112835.1 Curvibacter sp.
CGCAGCGGATCACATCGCGAATTTTGGGCAGGTAGGTGTCGGTCTGCAGGCGGGGAGCGGGGGTGGGCATGGGAACGGTCCGGCGGGTGGAAAGCCCCCACGACTCAGCAAGAGCCGTGCCAGTGCCGCCCCGTGCGGGTGTTGGAGGGGTGCGAAAGTACCGCTTTACCAGTCCAGGCTGAGCTGGCGATCGGTGGCGGCCGGGGCGCTGCGCGCGGGCGCGGTGTCCGGGCGGCGGCGCGAGCCGTGGCGCTTGACGATCTCGGCCTTGGCCGCGCGCACGCTGGCCTGGCCACGCCGCGCGTACAGCCGCTGCTTGGCCGCGCGGGCGGCCGCCTCCAGCTCCACCGGGGGCTGGGGCCATGCCTGCCCCA
>JAYNNS010000312.1:0-3631 GCA_038112835.1 Curvibacter sp.
TTTCTTGTCTGCAGCACCTCCTGCAGGCTGGCGTAGCGCGTCACATCCAATCCCGCCTGCAGCAGGTCACCCGCTTCGTGGTCCGCGTCGCGCGTGTCCACGACCAGCTTGCCCTGGTCGGCGATGTGGCGGCACAGCGCCGGCGCCAGCTCCACCATCCTCGGGGTGAAGGCACCGACGGCGGCGAGGAAGGCGTCGGGTCGGGGTGACGCACGCAACACGACCGCGCTGGCGGGGGTGCAGGTCACGACCAACGGGCAGTCGGCCAGCACGGCATGGGGGTCGGTGATGACTTCGGTTCGCAGGCCCAGGCTGCGTGCGTGCTCGGCCAGGGCTTGTGCGCTGGCGGCGCTGCGCGAGGCGATCTTCACATCGCGCAGGCCCAGGCCGGCGGCGAAGGCTTCCAGATGTGCACGCCCCTGCACACCGGCGCCGACGATGAGCAGCGGACCTTGCGGATTCGGCGCCAGGGTCTGCGCGGCCAGCAGGGAGACCGCGGCCGTGCGCCGGGCGGTGACCGTGGGGCCGTCGAGCACGAGGCGGCGCTCGCCCGTGGCGATGTCGAACACCACCACATCGCCCTGGATGGCGGGGCGGCCGGTGCCGGCATTGGCCGGGGTGTAGGTGATGAGCTTGGTGATGGCCACGCGGGCGTCGTGCGCGGGCATGACGAAGAGGCTGCCGCCGCCGGGCAGGGGCTGGACCCGGCGCGGGGGGACCTGCACGGCGGGATCGGCCAGCAGGGCGGCGATCTCGCGGGCCAGGTCGGGGTAGGGCAGGCGGGCCGCCGTCTGGGCCGGGTTGAGCTGGGTGTCGTCGGGCATAGGCTGGCACTGTAGCGGGGCTCTGGGTCAGCCCGGCCCTGAGGGTGGATATCAGGGATAATACGGGTCTGCCCAAAATTTGAGCAATCCGCCGTCCGGGTCTGGCGCCCGGACATCCTGCGCAGCCGTCGCGTCGACGGCCCACTACCGAAGACCTGATGACCCCTGATTCCCCCGAAGCCCTGCCCCAGCGTTATGCGGACCTGACCCTGGCCGAGCCCTTGCGGCGTGCCGTGGCCGAGATGGGCTACGAATTCATGACGCCGATCCAGGCCCAGGCCATCCCCGTGGTGCTCACGGGCAAGGACGTCATGGGCGCGGCCCAGACCGGTACCGGCAAGACGGCGGCCTTTTCGCTGCCGCTGCTGCAGCGCCTGCTCAAGCACGAGAACGCCTCCACCTCGCCGGCCCGCCATCCGGTGCGCGCCCTGGTGCTGCTGCCCACGCGCGAACTGGCCGACCAGGTGGCGCAGCAGGTCAAGCTCTACGCCAAGTACACCAACCTGCGCAGCACGGTCGTTTTCGGCGGCATGGACATGAAGCCGCAGACCCTGGAGCTCAAGAAGGGCGTCGAGGTGCTGGTGGCCACGCCGGGTCGCCTGCTGGACCACATCGAGGCCAAGAACGCCGTGCTCAACCAGGTCGAGTACGTGGTGCTGGACGAGGCCGACCGCATGCTGGACATTGGTTTCCTGCCCGATCTGCAGCGCATCCTGTCCTACCTGCCCAAGCAGCGCACCACGCTGCTGTTCTCCGCCACCTTCTCGCCCGAGATCAAGCGCCTGGCGTCGAGCTACCTGCAGGACCCGGTGACCATCGAGGTCGCACGCTCCAATGCCACCGCTGCCACGGTGGAGCAGCATTTCTACAGCGTGGGCGAGGACGACAAGCGCCATGCCCTGCACCAGATCCTGCGCAGCAAGGGCATCAAGCAGGCCTTCGTCTTCGTCAACAGCAAGCTGGGCTGCGCCCGGCTGGCGCGCGCGCTCGAGCGCGACGGCCTCAAGGCCACGGCCCTGCACGGCGACAAGAGCCAGGACGAGCGCCTGAAGGCGCTGGACGCCTTCAAGAAGGGCGAGGTCGACCTGCTGGTCTGCACCGACGTGGCCGCGCGCGGCCTGGACATCCCGGACGTGCCGGCGGTCTTCAACATCGACATCCCCTTCAACGCCGAGGACTACGTGCATCGCATCGGCCGCACCGGCCGCGCCGGCGCCAGCGGCGTGGCGGTGAGCTTCGTCGCGCCCAAGGACACGCGCCTGGTGAGCGACATCGAGAAGCTGATCAAAACCAAGATCGAGATCGAACCCGTCGAGTACGACGAAGACCGCCCGGACATCCGCCGCCAGGGCCGCTTCAACGAAGGCCGGCGTCTGTACGAGCAGAACGAGGAGCGCGGCGGCGAGCGGCGCGAGCGTCGTTCGGCCCCGCGCGACACACCGCGTCCCGTGCCGGCCAAGCCGGTCGATCCCTTCTTCAACCAGCCCTACGAGGCGCCGGCCGAAGTGGCCGAACCCGCGCCCTGGGAGGTCACGGCCAAGCCGGCCGGCCGCGTGGTCTCGGCCAACATCAAGCCCAAGCGCAAGGTCGCGGCGCTGTTCAAGTCGGAGTGAAGCAGGGGCCCCATCGGGGCCCTGGCTGTTTCAGGGCGTGCCCGGGGTCTGTGCGGCCTCGCATCGGACCTCGATGCGTTCATGCGCGCCCGGGCCCACCAGGCGCAGCGCCGTGAGGCAGCCGCCCCAGACGCAGCCCGTGTCCAGCGCCAGTACATCGGCGCGCGCCAGCCGACCCAACGTGGACCAGTGGCCGAAGGCCACGGTGACATCGGCGGTGCGCCGGTCCGGCAGTTCGAACCAGGGCTGGTAACCGGCGGGCGCTGCCGCGGCGCTGTCCTTGGTCGCAAATTCCATGTCGCCCGCCGGTGTGCAGAAGCGCAGGCGGGTGAGTGCGTTGACGATCACACGCAGGCGCGCATCACCCTGCAGGCTTTCATCCCAGCGCGCCGGTTCGTTGCCGTACATGCGCTGCAGGAAGTCCGGCAGGTCCGGGCCGCGCAGCACACGTTCCAGCTCGGCGGCCAGCGCGACTGTTTGCCCAGCATCCCAGGACGGCAGCACGCCCGCGTGCACCATCAGGATCGATTCGCCCGCATGTTCGTGCCGCAGCGCCAGCGACTGCCGGCGCAGCCAGTCCAGCAGGACGTCGCGGTCGGGGGCCTGCAGCACTTCCTGCAGCGTGTCGCTGCGGTGCGGCGGGCGCACGCCGTGGGCCACGGCCAGCAGGTGCAGGTCGTGGTTGCCCAGCAGGCAGCGCGCCGCGTCGCCGTAGCGCATGAGGCGGCGCAGCACCGCCGCGGAGGCGGGACCGCGGTTGACCAGATCGCCCAGCAGCCAGAGCGTGTCGCGGCTGGGGGAAAAGGCCAGGGTGTCGAGCAGGCGCTGCAGGGCCGTGTCGCAGCCCTGCACGTCGCCGATCAGGTAATGGGCCATGGATGTGGGGGTGGAATGGCTGGCATTCTCGCATTCCGCGTCCTGGTGCCGGGTGCCCGCATCGGTCTGGATGGGACGGCGTGGAGCGCCTGTCCACCGCAGCGCTCGGCCCAGGCCCTGCGCGGTCATGGCGGGTGCGCAGGGTGATTCCGGGGGCGGGGCGGCCCGGAGGCCTGGCCGGCCGATGGTGCGTGCGTGCCTGCTGGCAGGCTCAGGGTACAGTCCCGGGGTGTTCACCACTTTCCGGGCGCCATGGATTTCCTGCTGATCGCGCTGTTGATCGTTCTCAACGGGCTGTTCGCCATGTCCGAGCTGGCG
>JAYNNS010000313.1:0-1281 GCA_038112835.1 Curvibacter sp.
CTCAGTTGGTAGAGCGCAACCTTGCCAAGGTTGAGGTCGAGAGTTCGAGACTCTTTTCCCGCTCCAGATTCCGAAAAGGGAAGCACCTGCTTCCCTTTTTTCTTGAAGCAGACCGGCCTCTGGCCGGCGGCAGCCCAATGCTGGCGCGGTAGCAAAGCGGTTATGCACCGGATTGCAAATCCGTGTAGGTCGGTTCGACTCCGGCCCGCGCCTCCAGAACTCCATGCGGGAGTAGCTCAGTTGGTAGAGCGCAACCTTGCCAAGGTTGAGGTCGAGAGTTCGAGACTCTTCTCCCGCTCCAATTTCCTCGTCCCTTGTTTTCCCGGGTGTGTCCGAGGAGGGTGGTGATGCCTTTTGCGTGACAATGCAAGGGCGGCATGGCCTCGATGGTGAAATTGGTAGACACAGCGGACTTAAAATCCGCCACTTCCAGAAATGGGGTGTGCCGGTTCGATTCCGGCTCGAGGCACCATCATTCCGGTGATTCATGCTGACGAGTGAACGCAACCGCGGCGCTGACGCAGCATTGAGAGTACGACATGGCCAGCTACAACGCTCCTTTTGAAATCCACGTGCATGGGCAGGTGCTGCTGCGTTCCGACGTCGGCTTCAGCCAGCTGCAGGACGCGCTCAAGCCGCTGTGGAAATATGCGGGCGCCCGCACGCTCGCCGACGGTGCGCACAGCCACTACGAGGACGAGCCCGGCATCCGTTTCGATGCGCCCCAGCACACGCTGGAGATGTGCTGGACCGTGCTGGGTGACGAAGACTTCCGCCAGTCGCTCGACGAGATGTGCATGAGCCTCAACGAGCTCTCGCAGGCGGGAGCGGCCATCGAGGTGACCTTCTACGACACCGAGTTCGACGAGGAGGAGGCCGAGCCGGGCGCCGAATCGCGCGACGACTTCATGATGCTCTTTGTCGGTCCGACGCCTGCGGCCATCATGCAGGTGCAACGCGATCTGCTGGTGCAGGATGTGATCCACCTCATGGAGCGGCACTTCGATGCCGCCGAGCTCGGTGGCGTGGTCAGCGAGATCGACCGCCTGTTCAGCGATCGTTTCGATGCGCTGGTCAACTCGCTGGAAATCGGCAAGCCCCCGCGTGGCTCGGGTGGCGGGCACGGCGGTGGCCATGGGGGTGGCCGAAAACCGCGACATTTGCACTGAGCTGGCGCTTCTCCTCGACCCTGGCGGCCCCGTGCCTCTGGTTTGCATGCCAGAAGGCCCAGGTCTTGGCTTGGCTTGGGCGCATGCAGTTTCATGCGAGGCGGCGCTGCAC
>JAYNNS010000313.1:1291-3626 GCA_038112835.1 Curvibacter sp.
CGCTGCACCTCTGATACGCCTCAAGGTGGCCAGCTGCCTGCGCCAGGCCAGCGTGTCCTTGCGCTGAGGGGCAACTCTGCGTCCCTGCAGGGGGCGGGTCGCTAGAATGGGTTCGGGTCCTGGCGCCGGGCGCGGCCCCTCACACAGATCATGCTCAAGCGCATCCGCGTCGAACAATTGCAGTTGGGAATGCATATCCAGGAGTTCTGCGGCTCCTGGATGGAGCATCCGTTCTGGCGCAGCCGTTTCGTGCTCAAGGATCCCAGGGACCTGGAGCGCATCCGGGTCAGCAGCATCCAGGAAGTCTGGATCGACAGCAGCAAGGGCCTGGATGTGCCGGCCGGGCAGCGTGCCGTTTCCGAAGCCCAGTCCGAGGCCCAGGTCGAGCAGGAACTGCAGGCCGCAGCCCAGGCGCAGCGCCGGGTCGAGCCGGTAGGCATGGCGGTGGAGCTGGAGCGTGCGGCGCAGATCTGCCGGCAGTCCAAGCAGGCGGTCGTGTTCATGTTCCAGGAAGCGCGCATGGGTCGGGCCGTGGATGCCGCCGGCGCCCAGCGCCTCGTCGATGAAATTTCCGATTCGGTCTCGCGCAATGCCAGCGCCCTGATCAGTCTGGCCCGGCTGAAGACCGCGGACGACTACACCTACATGCACTCCGTGGCCGTCTGCGCCATGATGATCGCGCTGGCGCGCCAGCTCGGCCTGGACGAGGCCCAGACGCGCTCGGCCGGCCTGGCCGGCCTGCTGCACGATCTGGGCAAGGCACGCATGCCCATGGGGGTGCTCAACAAGCCGGGCAAGCTCACCGACGCCGAGTTCGCCATCATGAAAAGCCATCCCGTCGAGGGGCATCGGATGCTCCTGCGGGTGGGCAATGTGGACCCGATCGCCCTCGATGTCTGCCTGCACCACCACGAGAAGACCGACGGCTCGGGCTACCCCAAGGGCCTCAAGGGCAGCGAGATCAGCCTTTATGCCAAGATGGGGGCGGTCTGCGACGTCTACGACGCCATCACCTCCAACCGTCCCTACAAGACCGGCTGGGATCCGGCCGAGTCCTTGCGCAAGATGGCCGAGTGGGCCGCAGGTCACTTCGATCACCAGGTGTTCCAAGCCTTCGTCAAGAGTCTGGGCATCTACCCTATCGGTTCGCTGGTGCGGCTGGCCTCGGGGCGGCTGGCGGTGGTGGTGGAGCAATCGAGCCGTTCGCTGACCATGCCCCTGGTCAAGGCCTTTTACTCCACCAAATCCGATCTGCGCATCCCGCCGGAGCTCATCGACCTCTCGGCCCCCCACTGCAGCGAAAAGATCGCCGGGCGCGAGGACCCGGCCCGGTGGAAGTTCCCGGATCTCAACGAGCTCTGGTCGGGCTTGCCGAGCCAGTCCTGGTAAGGGACGCGGAAGAGGGCGCCCTAGCGGCGCTGGTACTGCGTGGCACCGAACATCATCTCGCGCGCCTTGTCGTCCACCAGCGGCTTGCGCTGGTCGGCCAGCACCTGCACGCCGCGCTGCACGGCGGGGCGCGCGGCGATCTCGTCGAACCATGCCTTGAGGCGCGGATAGTCGGCCCAGTCGATGCCCTGGTTCTGCCAGCTGCGCAGCCAGGGGAAGATGGCGATGTCGGCGATGCTGTATTCGTCGCCCGCGATGTAGCGGTGCGTGGCGAGCTGCCTGTCCATCACACCGTACAGACGTTTCGCCTCGTTGGTGTAGCGATGAATCGCGTAATCGATCTTCTCGGGCGCGTAGATGCGGAAGTGGTGGGCCTGACCGAGCAGGGGGCCGACACCGCCTATCTGGAACATCAGCCACTGCAGCACCTCGTATTTCGCCCGGTCCCCCGCGGGCAGGAATTGGCCGGTCTTGGCCGCGAGGTAGAGCAGGATGGCGCCCGATTCGAAGAGCGAGATCGGTTGGCCGTCCGGACCTTCGGAATCCACGAGCGCCGGGATCTTGTTGTTGGGGCTGATCCTCAGGAAGTCGGGCTGGAACTGGTCGCCCGCGCCGATGTTGACCGGGTGCACGCGCCAGTCGCGCCCGAGCTGCAGGCCGCACTCCTCAAGCATGATGTGGACCTTGTGGCCGTTGGGCGTGGCCCAGGAATAGACGTCGATCATTCGTGGCTCCAATGAAAAAGGGCCGGCATCGGCCGGCCCTTGAGATTGTGATGATTTCTCCAGATTCTTGCAGACGATTCGTTGAAGCGCCAGGTCAACATCCCCGCGTGACGGGCATCTCGACCGGCTTGGCGTTGGGGCTGTACTTGCCCAGCTCCAGCTTGGCGATGGCGTTGCGGTGCACCTCGTCCGGGCCGTCGGCGAAGCGCAGGGTGCGCGCA
>JAYNNS010000314.1:0-3616 GCA_038112835.1 Curvibacter sp.
GTGCAGTGGATCGACCCGCAGGACATCCACCGCGGCCTGAAGTTCGACGGCCGCATCGCCGAGGACTTCAAGCTCTCCACCGGCACCTTCGTCAGCGTGGGTCCCATGCGCGCCAAGGTCATCGTCACCGGCGCACCCTATGTGCAGGACGTGGTGCTCACGGGCCTGAACATGAAGGAAGTCGGCGCGCTGATCTTTCCCTCGCCCGCCTGCCGCAGCGTCAGCGGCCTGCCGGCCGACGCACCGTGGCAGGACGTGCTCGTCAGCGCTGCGGTGCGCGACCGTTTCCAGGCCGTCATCAACGAGCTGGCCCGCCAGGCCACCGGCAGCGCCAACCGCATCGCGCGAGCCCTGCTGCTGGCCGAGCCGCCCTCGATCGACAAGGGTGAGGTCACCGACAAGGGCTCGATCAACCAGCGTGCCGTGCTCAAGCACCGTGATGCGCTCGTGCAGGCCCTGCACGACGACACGGCCGCCGGCATCCTCAAACCCCAAGCCTGAACCACCGTATGAAGATCCAAGGACAAGCAGCACTCGTCACCGGCGGCGCCTCCGGCCTGGGTGAAGCCACGGCACGGGAACTGGCACGCCTCGGCGCCAGGGTTGCCGTGCTCGACGTCAACGCAGCGCTCGCCGAAAAGGTTGCGGCCGAGATTGGCGCGCAATATGGAGACGGCTGCGCCGTGGCCTGCGTCTGCGACATCACCAACACCGACAGCGTGAATGCCGCACTCGCCAAGGCCGCAGCTGCCCACGGCCCGGCGCGCATCCTCATGAACATCGCCGGCATCGGCACCGCCAAGCGCATCGTCGGCAAGGACGGCAAGCCGGCCCCGCTGGAAGACTTCGCGCGCGTGGTCAATGTCAACCTGATCGGCAGCTACAACATCAGCCGGCTGTTCGCGGCGGCCTGCGTCAAGCTCGATCCGCTGGAAGATGGCGAACGCGGCGTGATGATGTTCACCGCCTCGGTCGCCGCCTTCGACGGCCAGGTCGGCCAGCAGGCCTACAGCGCCTCCAAGGGCGGCCTGGTCGGCATGACCCTGCCCATGGCGCGCGATCTCGGGCAGCACGGCATCCGTGTCTGCACCGTGGCCCCCGGCCTCTTCGCCACGCCGCTCATGAAGGAGCTGCCGGAGGAAGTGCAGGCCTCGCTGGCCGCCTCCATCCCCTTCCCCAAGCGCCTGGGCCATCCGGAGGAATTCGCCCAGCTCGCGGCCCACATCGTCAGCAACGGCCACCTCAACGGCGAGGTGATCCGCCTCGATGGCGCATTGCGCATGGCGCCGCGCTAGAACCATGCCAGACCGAGTTCCGTTCCCGTTCCCCACCACCAACCCCTGCACAGGAGACAAACCATGATGCAACGTCGCACCTTCGTTCAAGCCGCTGCCGGCGCCACCGCCCTGGCGGCCCTGCAGCCCCTGGCCGCCCTGGCCCAGGTCGCCCAGCCGCGGATCTACTACGGCTTCCCCGCCGGCAGCGCGGGCGACAGCCTGGCCCGTCGCGTGGCCGACAAGCTGGGCGGCACACCCTACGCCCGCAACAACGCCGTGGTGGAGAACAAGCCTGGCGCCGGCGGCCGCATCGTGCTGGAAACGCTCAAGGGCTCGCCCGCCGACGGCACCGTCCTCACGCTGGCCCAAGCCTCGGCGCTGACCATCTATCCCCACGTGTACAGCAAGATGAACTACACGATGGAGGACTTCACGCCCATCTCCATCGGCGCGCACATGATCTTCGCGCTGGCCATCGGTCCGCTGGTGCCCGAGAGCGTCAAGACCCTGCAGGACTTCATTGCCTGGGCCAAGGCCAATCCCGAGAAGTCCAGCTTCGGCTCCCCCGGCGCCGGCTCCATGCCGCACTTCGTCGGCGCACTGTTCGGCATCAACGCCGGCATCACCTTCCAGCACATCGCCTTCCGCGGTTCGCTGCCGGCCGTGAACGACACCGTGGGCGGTCAGATCGCCGCCTGCGTGACGCCCACGGGTGATTCGCTGGCCCATGCCCGCGCCGGCAAGCTGCGCATCCTGGCGGTCTCCGCGCCCAAGCGCGTGGCCGCACCCGATGCGCCGACCTTCGCCGAGCTGGGCTACCCCGAGATCGTGGCCGAGGAATGGTTCGGCTTCTTCGCCCCCGCCAAGACGCCCGCCAGCGTCATCAGCACGGCCAACACCGCCATCCGCGCCGCGCTGCGCGATCCCGGCGTGATCGAAGGCCTGGCCAACGTCGGCCTGGTGGCCGCGGGCGGCAGCACGCCGCAGGAAATGCGCCAGTCGCTGGACTCCGAGTTCAAGCGCTGGGGTCCGCTGGTCAAGAAAGTCGGCTTCACCGCCGAGTCCTGATCCGCATCGGCGGGCCCGCCGCGGCCCGCCCCTTCCCCGGGGCCCGCACACGCTGATTGCCACAGTGGGTGCGGGCCCCGCCTCCCTGTGCCGCCTGCGCTCCGCAAGACACCTGCCCCCATGGACTACCAGCCCCACCTCGACGACATCACCCGCATCCTCTTCACCACCCTCCAGGCCCCGCAGCAGCTGCAGACCCTGCCCGCCTTCACCGAGGTGGACGCGGCGCTGATGCAGCAGGTGCTGGATGAAGCCGGCAAGTTCGTCGGCAGCGAGATCGCGCCGCTGCAGCGCGTGGGGGACGAGACCGGTGCGCGCTTCGAAGACGGCCGCGTCACCATGCCCCCGGGCTTTCGCAGCGCCTACCAGGCCTTCTGGCAGGCCGGCTGGCCCGCGCTGTCCTGCGCACCCGAGGACGGTGGGCAGGGCCTGCCCACCGTCCTCGAAGCCGTGCTCTACGAGATGCTCAGCGCCGCCAACCATGGCTGGACCATGGCCCCCGGCCTGCTGCATGGCGCCTACGAGTGCCTCAAGCACCACGGCAGCGACGAGCTGAAGGCGCGCTACCTGGAAAAGATCGCCACCGGCGAGTGGCTGGCCACCATGTGCCTGACCGAAGCCCATGCGGGCAGCGACCTGGGCCTGGTCCGCACCAAAGCGCTGCCGCAGGCCGACGGCAGCTACCGCCTCTCGGGCGGCAAGATCTTCATCTCGGGTGGCGAGCACGACCTCACCGACAACATCGTGCACCTGGTGCTCGCGCGCCTGCCCGATGCCCCGCCCGGCCCCAAGGGGCTGTCGCTCTTCCTCGCCCCCAAGGTGCTGCCCGATGGCGCGCGCAATGGCGTGCACTGCGAGCGCATCGAGGAAAAGATGGGCCTGCACGGCAGCCCCACCTGCGTGCTGCGCTTCGAGGACGCCACGGGCTGGCTCGTCGGCGAGCCCGGCAAGGGCCTGAACGCCATGTTCGTCATGATGAACGCCGCGCGCCTGCACGTCGGTCTGCAGGGCATCGGCCTGCTGGATGCGGCCTGCCAGAAGGCCTGCGCCTACGCCGCCGAGCGGCGCCAGATGCGCGCGCCCGGCGCCAGCGAGACCAGCCTGATCCAGGACCATCCGGCCATCCAGCGCATCCTGCAGACCCAGCGCGCCTGGATCGACGGTGGCCGCCTGCTGGCCTACCGCACGGCCATCGAGCTGGACATGGTCAAGCACCACCCCGATGCGGCGCGGCGCGAGGCCGCGCAACGCTGGTGCAGCCTGGTCACGCC
>JAYNNS010000315.1:0-392 GCA_038112835.1 Curvibacter sp.
TCGGCGCGTGCGCCGGTGACGAGCTGCAGCGCATCGATCAGGATGGACTTGCCGGCACCGGTCTCGCCCGTGAGCACGGTAAAGCCTTTGTCGAGCTCCAGATCGAGCTCGTCGATGATGACGAAGTCCCGCAGAACGATGCGTTTGAGGCTCATGGTCCCGTGATCCCCTCGTTCCAGTGCAGCTTCTGCCGCAGGGTGTCGAAATAGCTCCAGCCACGCGGGTGCAGGAAGCGCACACGGTGCTCGGAGCGGTTCACGATGATGCGGTCGCCCAGCTGCAGCGCGGCCAGGGACTGCATGTCGAAGTTGGCAATCGCCTCGCGCTCCGAGGCGATCTCGATGGCCACCTCGGAGTTGCTGGACAGCACCACGGGCCGGTTCGACAGGGTG
>JAYNNS010000315.1:402-3605 GCA_038112835.1 Curvibacter sp.
CGCCAGCACCCAGCCTCCGATGGCCGGGTGCAGAATGGGGCCGCCAGCCGACAGCGAATAGGCCGTGGACCCCGTGGGCGTGGCCACGATCAGGCCGTCGGCGCGCTGGTTGGCCACGAAGTGTCCGTCCACCTCGACGCGCAGCTCCACCATGCCCGAGGAGTTGCCCCGGTGCACCACCACGTCGTTCATGGCCAGGGTGTCGAAGACGCAGAGCTCGCCGCGCATCACGCGCGCATTCATCAGCGGGCGTTGCTCTTCTTCGTACTCGCCGCGCAGCATGGGCGGCAGCACGGTCTCGACGCTGCCGAAAGGAATGTCGGTCATGAAGCCCAGGCGCCCGTGGTTGATGCCGATCAGGGGCACGCCACTGCTGGCGAGCTGGCGGCCGATGCCCAGCATGGTGCCGTCTCCGCCGACCACCAGACCCAGGTCGCATTGCCGGCCGATGGCCTGCACCTCCAGCACGGGGAGTCCGTCCAGATCGGCATTGGCGGCGGTCTGGGCCTCCACCACCACCCGGCAACCCTGGGCCTGGAGCAGGGCGGCGATGTCGGCCAGGGCCGGTCGCGTACGGCTGGCCTGGGCGGTGCTGGTCCCGGTCTGGTATTTGCCGATCAGGGCGACCTGTTGGAATCTGGAACTCATGGCGGAAATTAGATCATTAAAATGGTTTCATGCTCGATGATCGCGCCAAGTTGTTGCTCAAAACGCTGGTGGAACGCTACATCGCCGAAGGTCAGCCGGTGGGGTCGCGGACCCTGTCGCGCGCACCCGGCCTGGAGCTCTCACCCGCGACCATCCGCAACGTCATGTCCGACCTGGAGGAGTTGGGGCTGATCGCCAGCCCGCACACCTCGGCCGGGCGTGTGCCCACGGCCCGGGGCTACCGCCTCTTCGTGGACACCATGCTGACCGTGCAGCGTGGCGAGATCGCCGCGCCCAGCCTCGTGCCTGACCAGCCGCAGAAGGTGATCTCCAACGCGGCCAACCTGCTGTCCTCGCTCTCGCAGTTCGTGGGGGTGGTCATGACACCGCGCCGCTCCTCGGTGTTCCGCCACATCGAATTCCTGCGCCTGTCCGAGCGCCGCATCCTGGTCATCCTGGTCTCGCCCGAAGGCGATGTGCAGAACCGCGTGATCTTCACCGAGACCGACTACTCGCCTTCCCAGCTCGTGGAGGCGGCCAACTATCTGAATGCGCACTACATGGGCCTGACCCTGGAGCAGGTGCGCGAGCGCCTGCAGGGCGAAGTGGACAAGCTGCGTGGCGAGATTGCCACCCTCATGCAGGCCGCCGTCAACGTGGGCACCGAGGCCATGACCCAGACCGAGGACGAGGTGGTGATCGCGGGCGAGCGCAACCTGCTGGCTGTATCCGATTTCTCCAGCGACATGAGCCACCTGCGCCGGGCCTTCGATCTCTTCGAGCAGAAGGCCCAGCTGATGCGCCTGCTCGACATCGCCGGCCAGGCCGAGGGGGTACGCATCTTCATCGGGGGCGAGAGCCAGGTCGTGCCCTATGAGGAACTCTCGGTGGTGAGCGCGCCCTACGAGGTCGACGGCCAGGTCGTCGGCACGCTGGGCGTGATCGGTCCGACCCGCATGCCCTACGACCGCATGATCCAGATCGTCGACATCACCTCCAAGCTGCTGGGCAATGCCCTGAGCCACAGCAAATAGGTCGGCCCGTACAATCCGGCCTTCGGTCGGGGCGTTAGCTCAGTTGGTCAGAGCAGGGGACTCATAATCCCTTGGTCGCAGGTTCAAGTCCTGCACGCCCTACCATTCCCGCCTTCTTCACTGCTTGCGCCGGATCACCGTGGCGCGCTTCTCGTCTTCCTTGTAGTGGTACGCGCGTTCGCCGTTGCGCCAGGTGCCCAGCCAGAGCATGTTGGGCGTGATGGCGTCGTGGTCCTGGTCGGAGTAGGGGCGGTCGTAGGTGGTGACCACACCGCGGTAGACGCTGCTGGGGTTTTCCAGTGCCTTCTTGATGCCAGGGCCGCTGAGGTTGCCCTGGGTGTCGTACAGCGCACGCACCAGCAGGTTGACCGCATCGTAGGTCTGCGCAGCCGACATCATGGAACCGATCGGCTGCTCCTTGCGCAGCTTGTTGTAGTTGCGCAGAAAGGTGCTGTTGCGTTCCATGAAGATGTTGGGCAGCACGGTCTGTACCATCAGCGCGCCCTCCACCTTGCCGCCCGACACGTTGTAGGCCGAGGCGTGCGAGAGGCCCCAGGGGCCGAACTGCGGCACCTTCCAGCCCACCGCCGCGCGGCTGGCCGAGATCACACCCTGTTCCGGGCCTACGGTCCAGCCGATCAGGGCGTCGGCGCCGCTGTCGCGCAGCTGCCGGATTTCGTCCTCCAGCGATTTGACGCCGACCTTGAAGCGCACCACGGCCTGGGGTTTGAGCCCGGCGCGTCCCAGCGCCGCTTCCAGGTCCTTGAGGCCGGCGTCGCCATAGCCCGTGGAGTCGACCAGCAGGGCGACCTTGGTCAGCCCCCGCTTGACGATCTCGTCCACCAGGAACTGGGTCTGGTGCTGGTCCGGCGCCGAGGTGCGGAAGATGTAGCTCTGGGCCGCCGGGTACTTGGCCGTGATCGCCGTGCCGGTGGCACAGGTGACGAAGAGCGGGTGCTTGTTTTCCTGGAAGACGTCCAGGGCCCGCATGGCCACCCCGGTGTTGCAAAAGCCGATGGTGGCCACCACTTTTTCCTGGAGCACGAGGTTCTGCGCGTGTTTTAGGCCGGTGTCGTTGTTGGCCTCGTCATCGCGCACCACGAGCTCGATCGGGCGGCCCAGGTAGCCGCCCACCTGGTTGATTTCCTGCACCGCCACCTGGGCCCCGATCAGGGCGCTGTTGCCCATGTCCGAGGAGCCCCCCGTGAGCGGGAAGATCAGCCCGATACGGACGGGAGAGGTGTTGATCTGGGCCGGGGATGCGAGATGGAACAGGCCCAGGCAGAGCGCGGCCAGCAGGCTGGCGCGGCGGCGTAGTGGATGCATGCGGAAGTCTCCTGATGGTTGGGCCGGAGATTAGCGCATGGCGGCCTTGCCCGATGCGGTGTCCCCATGATGCCGTCTGCGGGTCGCTGCACGGCAGGCAGCGGCAAAAGGTTCAAAAGTCGTGCTACAATTGCAGTCTTCGCGGCTGTAGCTCAGTTGGATAGAGTACTTGGCTACGAACCAAGGGGTCGTGGG
>JAYNNS010000316.1:0-3582 GCA_038112835.1 Curvibacter sp.
GGGATGTAGGCGCCGGCCGCGGGCGGATCGCCCCAGTAGGCGCCGCCCGGGCGCAGGGCCGAGGCCACCGTGGACTCGAAGTGGCTGTCCTCGCCGTCGGAAGTGGCCACGGCATCGGAAGGCACGGTGGTCGGCGGCTGGGTCGGACCGGCCTCGGGCTTGAGGCCGGGGCTGGAGGCCACGGGGAAGGTGTCGGCCCGCGAGGCGGCCTCCTTGCCCTTCCACCACTGGCGCGACATCTGGGCCTCGATCTCGTCGATCTTCTTGAGCGTCTCGGCACGGTCGTCGTGGTTCGACGTCATGCTGCTCTGGAAGAAGGACGGCCGGCCCGCCTGGTCCATCGGCCCCAGGGGGTCGCGGCGGCGCAGCTTGCGCAGGTGATCGAACTCGCGCTTGCGGACAAAGTCGTTCTGCCGCTTGCGCTCGATCATTTCCTTGAGCGCCTCCTTGCTGTAGCCACCCTCGTTGTCGCCCTCTTTCTGGTCGAGTTCGGACCAATCCTTGGTCGGATTGCGCACGAACTTGGCCACCTTGGACAGCAAGCCGGGGCGGTTTTCCTCTTCAGCCATGTCCTGATTATGAGCGCAGCACGGAGGGTGACGGTCTGCCGCAGCTCAATCGCCGAACATCTTCTGCTTGAGCTCGCGGCGCTGCTGGGCCTCCAGAGACAGCGTGGCGGTGGGACGGGCCAGCAGGCGACCGACGCCGATGGGCTCGCCGGTCTCGTCGCAGTAGCCGTAGTCGCCGGCGTCGATGCGGGCGATGGACTGCTCGATCTTCTTGAGCAGCTTGCGCTCGCGGTCGCGGGTGCGCAGCTCCAGCGCGTGCTCTTCCTCGATGGTGGCGCGGTCGGCCGGGTCGGGCACGATCACGGTGTCCTCGCGCAGGTGCTCGGTGGTCTCGCCGGCATTGTTCAGGATGTCCTGCTTGAGCTGCTGCAGGCGCACGCGGAAGGCGGCGAGCTGCTTGTCGTTCATGTACTCGCTGTCGGGCATGGCCATCAGCTCCTCGTCGGAGAGCTGGTCGGCAGGCTTGGTCTTCCAGTTGTTGGCGAGTTTGGGGTCCTTCTTGATGGCGGAAGGCAGGGGCGGGGCAATCAGGGTCTGGGACATGGTGGGAACATAACTGGCCTTGACGGCGTTGGACGCCGTGGTCTGGGCCATGGATGGAACGGTGAGCTGGGCCAGCCGGGCCGAGGCCTTGGCGGTGCGCACCGGCGCTTCGGGCGCCGCAGGCCTGGCCGGCACGGGCGCGGGCGCCGGTGCAGCGACGGGCTTGGCGGGCACCTTGGCCGGCGCGGCCTTGGCCGCAACCTTGACCGGGGCTTTCACCGGGGCCTTGGCCGCAGCCTTGGGGGCCGGCTTGGCCACGCTCTTGCTCTTCGCGGCGGGCGCCTTGGCAGGCGCTTTCTTGGCCGGGGCAACAGCCTTCTTGGCCACGGGCTTGGCCACCGGCTTCTTGGCGGCCGGCTTGGCCACGGCCTTTTTGGCCGCCCCAGGTTTGGCGGTCTTCGCGGCCGGTTTGGCCTTGGCCGCCGGCTTGGCAGCAGCTTTCTTGGGGGCCGGCTTGGCCTTGCCCGCAGCAGATTTGGCTTTGGAAGAAGACACGGACACCTTTCCTGGTTGGGCTTTCACTTCTTGTCTCCTGGCAGGCAGGGCCTGCACGCATTTCTTCTGGCCTGCTGTTATACCCGCAATGGGGGGGCCTCAACGGCCCGGCGCCAAAATTTATGGCGCGCGAGTGTACCGCCGTTCACGTCGCCCCGACAGGGGTTGCGAAACCGAGACACCGGCCGGCAGGGCACCCTCAGGCCAAACTCTGCTCCAGGCCCTGCAGCAGGATGTCCTTGGGCAGGTCGATGCCGATGAAGACCATCTTGCTCAGGCGCGGCTCGCCCTCGGCCCACTCGGGCCCGAGGTCGCTGCCCATGAGCTGGTGCACGCCCTGGAAGATGACCTTGCGGTCCGTGCCCTTCATGTGCAGCACGCCCTTGTAGCGCAGCATGCGCGGGCCGTAGATGTTGATGATGGCGCCCAGGAAGTCCTCGAGCTTGTGCGGATCGAAGGCGCGCTCGGAACGGAAGACGAAGCTCTTCACATCGTCGTCATGATGATGGTGGTGGCCGTGCGCAGGGTCGTGCTGGTGGGAAGGATGGTTGCAGTGCTCGCCATGTGCATGGTCATGGTGGTGATCATGGTCGTGCTCTTCTTCCGTGAGGAAATCCGGGTCGATCTCCAGCCGGGCGTTGAGGTTGAAGCCGCGCAGGTCGAACACCTCCTGGATCGCCACCTCGCCGAAATGCACGGCCTTCTGTGGCGCGCGCGGGTTCATGTGCTTGAGGCGGTGCTGCAGCGCGTCGAGATCCTCGGCACTCACCAGGTCGGTCTTGCTGATGAAGATCTGGTCGGCAAAGCCCACCTGGCGGCGCGCCTCCTGGCGGTCGTTGAGCTGCTGGGCCGCGTGTTTGGCATCCACCAGCGTGATGACGGAGTCGAGCAGGTAGCTCTCGGCGATCTCGTCGTCCATGAAGAAGGTCTGGGTCACCGGGCCGGGATCGGCCAGGCCCGTGGTCTCGATGACCACACGCTCGAAGTCCAGTTCGCCCTTGCGCTTCCTGGCAGCCAGGTCCTGCAGCGTGGTGCGCAGGTCCTCGCGGATGGTGCAGCAGATGCAGCCATTGCTCATCTGGATGATCTGCTCCTTCGTGTCCGACACGAGGATGTCGTTGTCGATGTTCTCTTCACCGAACTCGTTCTCGATCACGGCAATCTTCTGGCCGTGTGCTTCCTGCAGCACGCGCTTGAGCAGGGTGGTCTTGCCGGCTCCCAGAAAACCGGTGAGGATGGTGGCGGGGATCAGGGCCATGATGGTTCGCTCGAAATGGTTGTGGGTTTCAGTGGAGGCTCACATACGCACGGCGGATGTGAAGCCCGGCAAAGCCGGGCGGCCGGAACTAAAACCGGTGAGGATGGTGGCGGGAATCAAAGCCATGATGCACTCTCGCAAAGGAGTGGCCGCCAACTTGCACACGGCAGGTTGGCGGCCAGGACAGGGGGATATATGAGGAGTGTAACGAGCCTGTCAAGAGGGTGCCGCCCTCAGCTCAGGCCTTGCGCATGACCACCAGGCCCTTGAGGTACTCGCCTTCGGGGAAGGCGATGGTCATGGGGTGGTCGGGCGCGCCGCCCAGGCGTTCGTGGATATAGCCGTCGACGCCGGCGTCCGTGCCGGCCGAGGCCACGATCTTGTGGAACAGGTCGGCGCTGATGCCGCCGGAGCAGGAGTAGGTGAAAAGCACGCCGCCGGGCTCCAGGATCTTGAAGGCCAGGCGGTTGATGTCCTTGTAGGCCCGCGCCGCGCGTTCCGCGTGCGCCACGGTGGGCGCGAACTTCGGGGGATCGAGCACGATGGCGTCGAAGGTCCGCCCCTCCTGCGCAAAGCGGCGCAGGCTGGCGTTGACGTCGGCGTCGAGGAATTCGCAGCGTGCCGGATCGAAGCCGTTGAGCTGGACATTGGCACGCGCCTGCACCAGCGCCGGGCCGGAAGAATCGATGGATGTGACATGGGCCGCGCCGCCGGCCA
>JAYNNS010000317.1:0-3574 GCA_038112835.1 Curvibacter sp.
GGTCAACGGCGCCGGCCTGGCCATGGCCACCATGGACATCATCAAGCTGTACGGCGAAGAGCCGGCCAACTTTCTCGACGTGGGTGGCGGCGCCACCCCCGAGAAGGTGACGGAGGCCTTCAAGATCATGCTGAAGAACAAGAACGTGAAGGCCATCCTGGTCAACATCTTCGGCGGCATCATGAAGTGCGACACCATCGCCACCGGCGTGATCACCGCCTGCAAGGCCGTGAACCTGTCCGTGCCGCTGGTCGTTCGCATGAAGGGCACCAACGAAGAGCTGGGCAAGAAGATGCTGGCCGAGTCCGGCCTGCCCATCATCAGCGCCGACACCATGGCCGAAGCCGCCCAGAAGGTGGTCGCCGCCGTCAAAGCCGCCTGAGCGCCCGGAAAGGAAACCATCATGTCGATTTACATCAACAAGAACACCAAGGTCATCACCCAGGGCATCACCGGCAAGACTGGCCAGTTCCACACTGAAAAGTGCCAGGAATACGCGAATGGCAAGAACGCTTTCGTGGCGGGCGTGAACCCCAAGAAGGCAGGCGAGTCGATCTTCAACATCCCGATCTACGCCTCCGTCAAGGAAGCCGCCCAGCAGACCGGTGCCACCGTCTCCGTGATCTACGTGCCGCCGGCCGGCGCGGCCGATGCCATCTGGGAAGCCGTCGAGGCCGACCTCGATCTGGCCATCTGCATCACCGAAGGCATCCCGGTGCGCGACATGCTGATCGTGCGCAACAAGATGAAGGAGAAGGAAGCCCGGGGTGGCAAGAAGACCCTGCTGCTGGGCCCCAACTGCCCCGGCCTGATCACGCCCGACGAGATCAAGATCGGCATCATGCCCGGCCACATCCACAAGAAGGGTCGCGTGGGTGTCGTGTCCCGCTCCGGCACGCTGACCTATGAAGCCGTGGCGCAGCTCTCCGAGCTGGGCATCGGCCAGTCGAGTGCTGTCGGCATCGGCGGTGACCCGATCAACGGCCTCAAGCACATCGATGTGATGCAGGCCTTCAACGACGATCCGGACACGGATGCCGTGATCATGATCGGGGAGATCGGCGGGCCCGACGAGGCGGAAGCTGCCCGCTGGTGCAAGGCCCACATGAAGAAACCCGTGGTCGGTTTCATCGCCGGCGTCACGGCGCCTCCCGGCAAGCGCATGGGTCACGCCGGCGCGCTGATCTCGGGCGGTGCCGACACGGCCGACGCCAAGCTGGCGGTCATGGAGGAGTGTGGTTTCAAAATCACCCGCAACCCGTCCGAGATGGGCAAACTGCTCAAGTCCCTGCTCTGATCCGGGCCACCCCGAATCCGCGCGATATTGAGCGCGGTCAATAATTGCGGTTTTCCACAATATCAAGCCCGATGGTCCACTCGGAGAATCGGGCTTGATTTTTCTGGAGACCCCCGCCTCTGGCGGACTGATAAAGAAAGCATGCCGTGGAAGAATTTCTGACAGCCCATTTCTGGGTAGCCGTCGGCCAGATCATCCTGATCGACATCCTGCTGGGCGGCGACAACGCCGTCGTTATTGCCCTTGCCTGCCGTTCGCTGCCGCCTGAGCAGCGCAGGAAGGGCATCCTCTGGGGTACCGCGGGCGCCATCATCCTGCGTGTCATCCTGATCGCCTTTGCGCTGGCGCTGCTGTCGGTGCCCTACCTGAAGCTGGTCGGGGCCATCCTCCTGATCTGGATCGGCGTCAAGCTGCTGGTGCCCGAGGAAGAGGATGAACACAGCAACATCCAGGCCAGCGACAAGCTCTGGGGTGCGGTCAAGACCGTGATCGTGGCCGATCTGGTCATGAGCGTGGACAACGTGATCGCCATCGCCGGTGCGGCCCAGGGTGCCGGTGAGCAGCACCAGCTGCCGCTGGTGATCTTCGGCCTGCTGGTGTCCATTCCCATCATCGTCTGGGGCAGCCAGCTGGTGCTCAAGCTCATGGACCGCTTCCCCATCATCATCACCCTGGGTGGCATGCTGCTGGGCTGGATTGCCGGCACCATGGCGCACACCGACCCGGCCATCGTCGGCTACCTGCCGCAGGAGAAGGCCTGGAACTACGGCTTCGGCATTGCCGGTGCCCTGCTGGTTCTGGCGCTTGGCAAGCTGATCCTGAAGAGGCGCGCACCGGCCAGCGCCTGAGGCGTCGCCGCCGGTCCCCTGCAAGCCGCTCGTCCCCTCGGGGGCGGGCGGTTTTCTTTTGCGTGAAACTACAGGGGGGCGTGTATTACTACCTTGCCCCTCTGGGCCTGCTCTGCTAAGGTTGATAGCTTGGGTGGCCTGCGCCCGGAACGTGCTTGCACGGGCTTCCGCGCGCGCGCTGCAGTTTCAGGCTCCAACCACAGGCAAGAATTGGCAACTCCACACTCCAGCGGGCGACTTGGCACGGCGGTAATTCATTGAGCCATGACGACAGACGCCGTGATCTACAGGTTTTGTGCGCAGACTGATGCGGGTTTGACGCGAGAAAACAACGAGGATGCCTACAGCTTTGACGAGGCTGCGGGCGTGGCCATCCTGGCCGATGGCATGGGGGGCTACAACGCTGGCGAGGTCGCCAGCAGCATGGCCAGCACCATCATCAAGACCGAGATGAGCCGCTGGCTGGCCGAGGCCGGGAGCGCTGCCTCGATCCAGGATATCCGGCGCGCGCTGGAAATCTGCGTCAGCAACGCCAACACCGCGGTATTCCGTGCGGCCCATGACAACAGCCACTACTCGGGCATGGGCACGACCCTGGTGGCGGGGGTCTTTCGTGGCGGGGACCTCATCGTCGGCCATATCGGGGATTCGCGCTGCTACCGCCTGCGCAGGGGTGAGCTGGCCCAGATCACCCGGGACCACTCCCTGCTGCAGGAGCAGATCGACGCCGGCTTGCTGACGCCCGAGCAGGCGGCCCTGTCCATGAACAAGAATCTGGTGACGCGTGCCCTCGGGGTGGATGACGCGGTGCTGCTGGAGGTGCATGAGCACGTGGTCGAGCCCGGGGATGTCTATCTGATGTGCTCCGATGGCCTGTCCGACATGGTCCGCAACGCGGAGATCGCCAAGATTCTCCAGCTTCCCCTGAGCCTCGACCAGTGCGCCAGGACCCTGGTGGACACGGCCAATGCGCACGGCGGCCGAGACAATATCACGGTGCTGCTGGTCCAGGCGGAGGCCGGGGCGGAGAAGCGCGGCCTGATGGCCAGATTGCTGGGAAAATAGCGCAGCTATAGTTCACGAAAAGCAAAAGGAATAGGAGTCGGGCATGCCGAAAATGATCGTATCGATCGACGGTGTTGTCATCAAGGAAGTGCAGTTGACCAAGGAACGCACGACCTTGGGGAGGCGGCCATACAACGATGTGGTGATCGACAATCTGGCGGTCAGCGGTGAGCACGCGGCCTTGCAGATGAACGGCAGCGAGGTGCTGCTGGAGGATCTGAACAGCACCAATGGGACGTACGTCA
Organism: Curvibacter sp.; assembly: GCA_038112835.1. Lineage (GTDB taxonomy): Bacteria > Pseudomonadota > Gammaproteobacteria > Burkholderiales > Burkholderiaceae_C > Hylemonella. The sequence goes on from JAYNNS010000317.1 coordinate 3,456, forward strand.
ACGGCAAGGCGGTCAAGAAGCAGGCCCTGCAGAACGGCGATACCATTGAAGTCGGCAAGTACAAGATCAAGTTCGTCAGCGAGGCCGAGGCCCCCGGCTTTGACAAGAGCATGCTGGTT
>JAYNNS010000318.1:0-3568 GCA_038112835.1 Curvibacter sp.
GTGCACGTCGCAGGCCTGTTGCACCGAGAGGGGCATGCGCCAGGGTTCGAGCAGCCAGCTGTCGGGCACCCGGCGCAGCGCGGGTAGCCACTGGCGCACGAAGCGGCCTTGGGGGTCGTGGTCCAGCGCCTGCTTGACGGGGTTGTAGACACGCGTGGTGTTGATGCCCGTGGTGCCCGACTGCATCTGCAGCTGGCTCCAGTGGATGCCGGGTTCGTAGTCCAGGAACTGGCGCGCCAGCCAGTGGCCCACGGGGCGCCAGTGCAGCCAGAGTGGGTAGGCGGCCACCGAGACCAGCATGGCGCGCATGCGGAAGTTGAGCCAGCCGGTCTCGCGCAGCATGGCCACGCAGGCGTCCACCAGCGGCCAGCCGGTGCGGCCGGCGGTGAGGGCCTCGAAGTGCGCGGCGTTGAAGTCGTCCTCGCGCAGGCCGTCGTAGCCGCGGTGCATGTTCTCGAACTCAATGCGCGGCTCGCTCTCCAGCTTCTGGATGAAGTGGCAGTGCCAGTAGAGCCGGCTCTGGAAGGCTGCTAGGCCCTGGCGCAGCCGCGCGTCCTCGCTGAAGGCCTGGCGCTCGCGCGTGGCCTGCACCACCTCGCGCAGGCTCAGGCAGCCCCAGGCGAGATAGGCCGAGAGGCGCGAGCAGGCCGTGGGCGCGCTCAGGGGCGAGGAGATGCCGCCGCGGTAATGGCGCGCGCGTTCGTCCAGGAAAGAGCGCAGCACGGCCAGGCCGCGCGTGCGGCCCCCGCGCTGGCGCCGCGGCGGATCGTGCGGGGCCAGGCCCAACGCGCTGTAAGGTGGCCAGGGCTCGCTGGCGCAGGGCAGGGGGGCGAAGTGCAGCGCCGGGGCGTCCAGCACGGGCGCGCCCATCAGCTCCTCCCAGGCGCCTTGCCAGTGGTCGCGGTTGCGCAGGGCGCGCACCACGCCGAACTGCGGCAGTTCCTGCCAGGGCACGCCGTGGGCCCGGCACCAGCGGGCCACGGCCTGGTCGCGCGCATAGGTCCAGCCATTGCCTGTTTCTTCGTGGCTGTGCAGGCTGGCGAAGGGCGCGGCCTGCCACAGGCGCGTGAGCACCTCGGTGGCCTCGCCCTGCAGCACGAGCAGCTGGCCGCCGTAGGGTTGCAGTTCGCGCTGCAGGTCGGCCAGGCTTTCGCGCACGAACTCGTAGTGCTGACGCGCGGCGTCCGGCTGCTGCCAGAGCCCGGGCTCGACGATGTAAAGCGCCAGCACGGGCCCGCGCCGGCTGGCGGCGTGCAGGGCGGCGTGGTCGTGCAGGCGCAGGTCGCGCTTGAACCAGACGAGGTGGTAGCTCATGGCGGTGGGCGAAGTGCGGCAGCTTAAGCGGCCGGCCGTCGGCTTGCTGCCCGGCCCCGGATAACCCGGCGCGCTGCCGCACAATAAGCCCCCATGCCCCGCGCCCCGAAAGCCGCCCAGACGCCTGCCGCCGCCGAGAAGAAGGCGGCCCCGGCCGCCAAGAGCGCGCCGCAGAAGGCGCTGGACAAGCTCAACCTGCGGCGCGACATCGACCTGGCCCTGCACCTGCCGCTGCGCTACGAGGACGAGACGCGTATCGTGAAGTTGGCCGACGCGCGCGAGGGCGAGACGGTGCAGATCGAGGGCGAGGTCACGGCGCAGGAGGTGGCCTACCGGCCGCGCCGCCAGCTGCTGGTGACGATCAACGACGGCACCGACAGCTGCGTGCTGCGCTTCTTCAATTTCTATCCCTCGCAGCAGAAGGCTCTGGCCGTGGGCACGCGCATCCGGGCGCGCGGCGAGTTGCGCGGCGGCTTCCTGGGCTGGACCCTGATGCACCCGCACACGCGCTCGGCCAGCGGCGAGCTGCCCACGGCGCTCACCCCCGTCTACCCCACCACGGCCGCGCTGCCCCAGGCCTATCTGCGCAAGGCCGTGCTCAGCGGCCTGAAGCGCGCCGAACTCTCGGACACCCTGCCGCCGGAGGTGGCGGCCACGCTCAGGCTGCGGCCCTTGTGGACACTCAAGCAGGCGCTGGAGTTTCTGCACCACCCCACGCCCGATGTGTCCCTGGCCCAGCTCGAAGACCACACGCACCCGGCCTGGCAGCGCCTCAAGGCCGAGGAGCTGCTGGCCCAGCAGCTGTCGCAGCTGCAGTCGCGCCGCGAGCGCGAGCACCTGCGCGCGCCCGTGCTGCGCGTGGATGGCGCGGGCTCGCTGCACGAGCGTCTGCTGGCCGCGCTGCCCTTCGAGCTGACCGGCGCGCAGCAGCGCGTGTGCAACGAGATCGCGGGCGATCTGGCGCAGAGCAAGCCCATGCACCGCCTGCTGCAGGGCGATGTGGGTTCGGGCAAGACCGTGGTGGCCGCGCTGGCCGCGACGATCTGCATGGACGCGGGCTGGCAGTGCGCGCTGATGGCGCCCACCGAGATCCTGGCCGACCAGCATTTCCGCAAGCTCGTGGCCTGGCTGGAGCCCCTGGGTGTGCGCGTGGCCTGGCTCACGGGCAGCCAGAAGAAGCGGGAGCGCACGGCCATGCTGGAGCTGATTGCACGCGGCGAGGCCGGCCTGGTGGTGGGCACGCACGCGGTGATCCAGGAGCAGGTGCAGTTCCGCAACCTGGCGCTGGCCATCATCGACGAACAACATCGCTTCGGTGTCGCGCAGCGACTGGCGCTGCGCTCGAAGTCGCAGGCGGCTGAGGAGCCCTCCCCCGGCGGGAGAAGGGGTGGGGTGGGGGCGAACAACATCATCACCTCGGGTGAGGATCGCGCGGAGCGCGAACCTCACCTGTTGATGATGACCGCGACGCCGATTCCGCGGACCTTGGCGATGAGCTATTACGCCGACCTCGACGTCTCCACCATCGACGAGCTGCCGCCGGGGCGCAGCCCCATCGTGACCAAGGTGGTGTCGGAGCAGCGGCGCGACGAGGTGATCGCGCGCATCCGCGGCCAGCTGGCGCAGGGGCGGCAGGTCTACTGGGTCTGCCCCCTGATCGAGGAGAGCGAGGCGCTGGACCTGAGCAATGCCACCGAGACGCACGCCGAGCTGAGCGCGGCCCTGCCGGGTGTGCTCGTGGGCCTGCTGCATTCGCGCATGCCCGTGGCCGAGAAGAAGGCGGTGATGTCGCTCTTTGTCGGCGGACAGATGGGTGTGCTGGTCAGCACCACGGTGATCGAGGTGGGGGTCGACGTTCCCAAAGCCACCCTGATGATAATCGAGCACGCCGAGCGCTTCGGCCTCTCGCAGCTGCACCAGCTGCGCGGGCGGGTGGGGCGCGGTGCGGCGGCCTCGGCCTGCGTGCTGCTGTATGCCACCGGTGATGCGCCGCGCCAGGGCGGAAATGAGAGGCCGCACTTGAGCGCGGCAGCCCGCGAGCGCCTCAAGGCCATGGCCGAGACCAGCGACGGCTTCGAGATTGCGCGGCGCGACCTGGACATCCGCGGGCCGGGCGAGTTCCTGGGGGCGCGCCAGTCGGGCGCGGCTCTGCTGCGTTTTGCCGATCTGACGGAAGACAGCCAGCTGCTGGCCTGGGCCCGCGAGGCCGCGCCGGTGATGCTGGACCGCCACCCGGCGCTGGCCGAACGCCATG
>JAYNNS010000319.1:0-3556 GCA_038112835.1 Curvibacter sp.
CCTCCACGCCTCGCAGCGCTAGTACCTGAAACTAGTGCGTCTACCAATTCCGCCATCTGGGCTTTCAGGGAAGCGCGAATTATAGACTGATTTCGAGGGTCTGCGTCGTCACTGCACTCGTAGGCCGTGTGAAGCTGGCGATGTTGTGCAGGCCACGCAGAAAAACAAAAAGCCGCTGAGGATCAGCGGCTTTTGGTCATAAACTTGGTGCCCAGGAGAGGACTCGAACCTCCACGCCTCGCAGCGCTAGTACCTGAAACTAGTGCGTCTACCAATTCCGCCACCTGGGCATCTCAGGAACAAGAACAGGATTGTATATCAAGAATATCGCTCACTCCGGCGGACTGCTGGAAGAAATCGACGGAACCATCAGCGGACACCGCGATGGCCATGGCTTCGTGGTGCGTGATGACGGCGAGCCCGACATCTACCTGCCGCCCAACGAGATGCGTGCCGTGCTGCACAAGGACCGCGTCAAGGCGCGCGTGGTGCGCTACGACCGCAAGGGGCGGCCCGAGGGGCGGGTGCTGGAGATCATCGAGCGCTCGGCCCAGCCCATCATCGGCCGGCTGCTGCAGGAAAGCGGGGTCTGGCTCGTGGCGCCCGAGGACAAGCGCTACGGCCAGGATGTGCTGATCCCCAAGGGCGCGACCGGCCAGGCCAAGCCGGGCCAGGTCGTCGTCGTCGAGCTCGTCGAGCCGCCGGCACTCTATGGCCAGCCTGTGGGACGCATCAAGGAAGTGCTGGGCGAGATCGACGACCCCGGCATGGAGATCGAGATCGCCGTGCGCAAGTACAGCGTGCCGCATGAGTTCTCCGAGGCCTGTATCGCCCAGGCGCGTGGGCTGCCCGACAAGGTGCGGCCGCAGGACAAGAAGAGCCGTGTCGATCTCACCGATGTGCCGCTGGTGACCATCGACGGCGAGGACGCGCGCGACTTCGACGATGCCGTCTACTGCGAGCCGGCCACCCAGGGGCGTGGCCGGAATGCCCAGCGCGGCTGGCGTCTGCTGGTGGCGATTGCCGATGTGAGCCACTATGTCGAGACCGGCTCGGCCATCGACATCGACGCCTACGACCGTGCCACCAGCGTCTATTTCCCGCGCCGCGTGATCCCCATGCTGCCGGAGAAGCTCTCCAACGGCCTGTGTTCGCTCAACCCCGATGTGGACCGTCTGTGCATGGTCTGCGACATGTTCATCAACAGCCAGGGCGAGGTCACGGCCTACCAGTTCTACCCGGCCGTGATGCACAGCCATGCGCGCTTCACCTACACCGAGGTGGCGGCCATCCTGGCCAACACGCGCGGGCCGGAGGCCATGAAGCGCAAGGAACGCGTGCAGGATCTGCTGCACCTGCACGATGTCTACCGCGCGCTGCTGGCGGCGCGTGCCAAGCGTGGTGCCGTGGACTTCGAGACCACCGAGACCCAGATCATCTGCGACGAGAGCGGGCGCATCGAGAAGATCGTGCCGCGCACCCGCAACGACGCGCATCGCCTGATCGAGGAAGCCATGCTGGCGGCCAACGTCTGCAGCGCCGACTTCATTGGCCAGAGCAAGCACGCCGGCCTGTTCCGCGTGCACGAGGGGCCGACACCCGAGAAGAACGAGCTGCTGCGCAACTACCTCAAGGCCACGGGCGTGGGCATGACCCTCAGCGAGGAACCGACGCCGGCGGAATTCCAGGCGATTGCGGTTGCCACCAAGGAGCGGCCCGACGCGCAGCAGATCCACGCCATGCTGCTGCGCTCCATGCAGCAGGCCATCTACACGCCGCACAACAGCGGCCACTTCGGCCTGGCGTTCGAGGCCTACACCCACTTCACCAGCCCGATCCGGCGCTACCCGGACCTGCTGGTGCACCGCGTGATCAAGGCCATCCTGAACAAGACGCGCTACCACCTGCCAGCCCTGCCCACGCCGGGCGAGGCGCACGCCAAGCTCTCGCGCCGCCTGGAGAAGAACGAGGCCGCGCGGCGCCAGACGGGCCAGGCCGGCGACAAGCCCAAGAAGGTCAGTGCCGAGCTCATGGCCTGGCAGGCCGCCGGCCTGCACTGCAGCGCCAACGAGCGCCGCGCCGACGAGGCCAGCCGTGACGTCGAAGCCTGGCTCAAGTGCAAGTACATGCGCGAGCATCTCGGCGAGGAGTTCAGCGGTGTGGTCACGGCCGCCACGAGCTTCGGCCTCTTCGTCACGCTGGACGCCATGTATGTCGAGGGGCTGGTGCACATCACCGAGCTCGGCGGCGAGTACTTCCGCTTCGACGAGGCGCGCCAGGAGTTGCGCGGCGAGCGCACCGGCATCCGCTACGCCATCGGCACGCGCGTGCGCGTGCAGGTCAGCCGTGTGGACCTGGACGGCCGGCGCATCGACTTCCGCCTGGTGCGCGAGGGCGAGGAGCTGACCAGCCGCGCGCTGCGCGACAAGGGTCTGGGGCATGCCGACGACGATGAACCCACGGGCGTGCCGCGCAAGGCCTCGGTCAAGCGCGCCGCGCGCAAGAACAGCGATGCGCAGAAACGCGCGCTACCCAGCCCCATCCAGGCCCTCAAGGCCTCGGTCAAGGCCGCGGCCAAGAAGGTGGTCGCGAAGGCCAAGGGCAAGGGTCGCAAGCCGCGGCGCTGAGCCGATGCGGCGATGGTTCAACACAAGGAGAGACGATGAGTGAGACGAAACGGGTGGCCGTGGTCACCGGGGCCGGCACGGGCATCGGCAAGGCCGCGGCCCTGGCCCTGCTGGGGGACGGCTGGCACGTGGTCCTGGCCGGCCGGCGCAGCGAGCCGCTGCAGGACGTGGCCCGGGAGAGTGGGGCCGGCGCGCGCGTGCGGGTGCATCCCACCGATGTGGCGCAGGCCGCGTCGGTGCGCGCGCTGTTCGACGCCACCGTGCAGGCCTGGGGCCGTGTGGACCTGCTGTTCAACAACGCCGGCATCGGGGCGCCGGGCGTGCCGCTGGAGGAGCTGACGCTGGAGCAGTGGCAGGGTGTGGTGGATATCAACCTGACCGGCATGTTCCTGTGCATCCAGCAGGCCTTCCGCGTGATGAAGGCGCAGAGCCCGCGCGGCGGTCGCATCATCAACAACGGTTCGATCTCGGCGCATGCGCCGCGGCCCCATTCGATCGCCTACACGGCGACCAAGCACGGCGTCACGGGCCTGACCAAGGCCGCTTCGCTCGATGGCCGCAAGTACGACATCGCCGTGGGCCAGATCGACATCGGCAACGCCGCCACCGAGCTGGCCATGCGCATGACCCAGGGCGTGCCCCAGGCCAACGGGCAGATCGCCTCGGAGCCGCTGCTGGACGTGGACATCGTCGGCCAGTCCGTGCTCTACATGGCCAGGCTGCCGCTGCAGGCCAATGTGCTGTTCCACACGGTGATGGCGACCAAGATGCCCTTCGTCGGGCGCGGCTGAGCAGCGTTCAGGCCCGTGCCAGTGCGTCAGCCGTGAGGGGTGTGCCGGCGGGCCAGGCGTCGGCGGCCTGGCCGTGTTGCCAGACGGCCGCGCAGGCGGCCTGCACTCCGGTTTATGAGGAAATGCCAGGCTGGTCTG
>JAYNNS010000320.1:0-3542 GCA_038112835.1 Curvibacter sp.
GCTGTCCAGGTGCGCTTCCACCTGGCGCTCCGTCTCCACCACGAAGCCCAGGCTCACGGCGTCGCCCAGCCGGCCGGCCAGCAGGCCGATCCCGAAGGCGCCGGCGTACCAGAGCGGGTTGAGCAGCGAGGTGTGCGAGCCCAGCTCGTCCAGCCGCTGTTTCGTCCAGGCCAGGTGGTCCGTCTCCTCGGCGCAGGCGCGCATGAAATGGGCGCGCAGGGTCGGGTTGGGGGTGGTCAGGGCCTGGGCCGTGTAGAGGGCCTGGGCGCAGACCTCGCCCACATGGTTCACGCGCATCAGCGCGGCGGACAGGCGCTTTTCGGGTTCGCTGAGTTCGGCGGCCGGTGCGGCCGGGCGCGGTGTCGGACCGGCGGCGCGCGGCGGGGCGAACAGGGTGCGCAGCGCGGTGTCGGCGGCGGTGAGCAGGGCGTCAGTGGGGGAGGTCATCCGCCGGATTGTCCTGAATTCAGTTTGGTCCCGCTTTGGCCTGCCTCAAAAGCCGGGCACGCAAGACCTCTGTGGGGGGCGAGGTCTCTTGGGTGTCTGCTGTGGTGGCGAGCAGGCCTTCCAGCAGCTCGGGCGTCAGCAGGTAGAAGTCCACCTTGTTGTGGTTCAGCACGGCCACAGGCCGGCCCTGGGCCTGGCGCAGCACAGCGGCCGGGTTTTTCTTGAACTCGGACATGCTGACGGCCAGTTCGGTGAGCAGGGTTTGCATGAGTAGCTATTTTCGGCGCCAAATTCAGATTTTTTTATCGATCGACCGCTCTTCCACGGTGTTTCTGCCCAAGCTTTCAGCAATGTTGCAGGGCGACAACGAAAGCCGGACGGAATGGCCCTGCCCCCGGGTTTTTCCTTTGACCCGGCCCGAGGGGTCTGGTGCAATAGCTTCCAACTTCCTTGCTAGAGGAGGTTGGCCCGGGGACCGAAAACTCCCTTCGGGACCCCTTGTTAAACCTTTGGAGAACTTTCAAGATGAAAAAGACCCTGATCGCCGTGGCCGCCCTGGCTGCCACCAGCGCTTTCGCCCAGGTGACCATTTCCGGCTCGATGCAAGTTGGTATCGTTGACTCCGGCGCTGCTGGTGCCAACGCCGCCGTGACCCATCTGGGCAACGGCATGAACGCCATCAACATGGCGGCTTCCGAAGACCTCGGCGGCGGCCTGAAGGCCGGTTGGGATGCCCAGATGCGTTACAACGCCGCCACCGGCGACCGTAACTCCGCTGGCGCTGGTCAGTCCCTGTTCCACAACCTCAACGTCTACCTGAGCAGCGCTACCCTGGGTACCGCCCGCATCGGCAAGATCGCTGAAATCTCGAACTGCGCCTACGATCCCTGGGCTTGCGGCGGCGGCGCCTCGCTGGCTGCTGGTATCGGCCTCTCGAACCTGGTTGGTGCCGGTGCCATGGCCAACGCCGTGAGCTACCAGACCCCCACCATCGCTGGTTTCAGCGCCGGTGCGCAGAAGGCCATGACCCCCACGGACGGTACTACTGGTGGCCGTAACAACGAGCGTTCCATCGCCAACGTGAGCTACGCCAACGGTCCCCTGACTGTTCAGTACCTGCGTACTAGCGGGGTGAACTTTACCGATGCCTCTGACGCTGCTGCAGGTGCCACTACGGTGGCCGACAGCCGTCAGACTCAGCAGTCCATCGCCGGTAGCTACGACTTCGGCGTCGCCAAGCTGATCCTCCTGACTTCGCAGACCAAGAATGCTGCTGAGGTGAAGACTGCCGAGTACCGCACTATTGCCGGCACGGTGCCGCTGGGTGGTGCTTACACGCTGCTGGCTGGTTACACCAAGCGTCCGACGACCAACGGCGCTACTACCGCCTCCAACCTTGACACCAAAGTTGCCGTGGGCGTGAACTACGCCCTGAGCAAGCGCACCACCCTGGGTGCTGACGTGTTCAAGGCTGAGCAGGCAGCTCTGACGGGTTTCACTGGCAATGCCGGCACGGGCTTCGCCCTGCGTATGCGCCACACCTTCTGATCGGACGCTGGCGCAAGCCAGTGGAAGAGTTGAAGCAAAACCCCGCCACGGCAACGTGGTGGGGTTTTTTTATCAGGTTGGGATCCCTCGGCCCTCGCCGAGGGTTGGCTGGAGGTTGAAGTGGTGATGCGCAACGTGCGTCTGCGGTGCCGGTTGGGTGTGTTGGTGCTGGCCCTGGGGAGTCTGGGGCTGGTGGGCTGTAGCAGCTTGGTCTCGTCTTCCAGCTCCCAGGAGGCGGGTGCGGTGCTGGCCCAGGCGGGCTGGCAGCACTGGACGCTGCCGGGCAAGAACGCCACTACGTATCGCCCCGTGCTCTACGGCGGCACGCGCGAGGCCATCGAGGTGCAGACACAGGCCTCGGCCAGTCTGTTGCGCCGTCCGGTGAACCTGGCGCCCCAGGATCTGAGGGTGATCCGCTTTTCCTGGAAGGTGCCGGCGCTGCTGCCGCAGGCCGACATGGCCCGGCGCGAGACCGAGGATGCCGTGGTGCGCGTGGTGCTGACTTTCGAGGGCGACCGCACGCGCCTGTCCGCACGCGACCACGCGCTGTCCGAGCTGGCCCAGCTCATGACGGGCGAGCCCCTGCCTTATGCGACGCTGATGTATGTCTGGTGTCCTACGCGTGCGCCGGGCAGCGTGATCCTGAACCCGCGCACCGAGCGCATCCGCAAGCTGGTGGTGGAGTCCGGCCCGCAGCGGCTGAACCAGTGGCTGGACTACGAGCGCGACATCCGTGCGGATTTCCGGCAGGTCTTCGGCGAGGAGCCGGGCCGCCTGCTGCACGTGGCCCTGATGAGCGACGGTGACAACACAGGCTCGCAGTTCCGGGCCTGGTATGGCCCGGTCAGCCTGCAGGGGCTGGACCTGGCGCGCCAGAACTGAAGCGGCAAGATGGAAGCGGCTGCGGCGCTCAGGCGTAGCGCTTGTTGCGCAGGTTGTTCTTCATTTCCTTGAGCAGGGGCTGCAGGCGGTTGCCGCCGATGCGCAGGGCCACGCAGGTGGCCAGGATGTCCACGATCATCAGGTGCAGCAGGCGCGAGACCATGGGGCTGTAGCGGTCGTAGCCCTCGGGGTGGTCGGCCGCCAGGTGGATATGGCCGGCCAGGGCCAGCGGCGAGCCGCTGGTGGTGATGACGACCGTGGTGGCCCCGTTCTTGCGCGCGATGTCGCAGGCGTCCATGAGGTCGCGGGTGCGGCCGGAGTTGGAGATGACCACCAGGCAGTCGCCCGGCCCCATGAGCGAGGCGCTCATGACCTGCATGTGGCCGTCGCTGTAGGCCACAGTGTTCACGCCCAGGCGGAAGAACTTGTGCTGGGCATCCAGCGCCACGATGCCCGAGTTGCCCACACCGTAGAACTCGATGCGCTTGCCCTTCTTCCAGGTGTCCGCAATCGCGTCGGCGGCGCGTTCGATGGCCACGGTGCTGGCCGCGTTGCGGTACTGCAGGAAGGCCGCCACGGCGTTGTCCACCACCTTCACCAGCACGTCGCCGGTCTTGTCGTCCACGTCCACGCTGCGGTGGATGAAGGGCACGCCCTCGCTCACG
>JAYNNS010000321.1:0-3537 GCA_038112835.1 Curvibacter sp.
CACTTCGCCGGTGCGTGCGTTGTAGGAAGAGAAGTTGGTGCTCATGTCGTATCTCAAGAGTCAGCGCACCAGGCAGGGACGCTTGTTGTCGAATGTCCAGCCGGGGATCAGGTACTGCATGGCCATGGCGTCGTCGCGCGCACCCAGGCCGTGCTGCCTATACAGCTGGTGCGCCTTCTCGACCTCGACCATGTCGAGCTCGACACCGAGGCCCGGTTTCCTGGGCACCTGCACATGGCCTGCCACGATCTGCAGCGGCTCTTTCGTGAGGCGCTGGCCGTCCTGCCAGATCCAGTGCGTGTCGATGGCCGTGACCTTGCCGGGCGCCGCAGCACCCACATGGGTGAACATGGCCAGCGAGACATCGAAGTGGTTGTTGGAATGCGAGCCCCAGGTCAGGCCCCAGTCGCGGCAGGTCTGGGCCACACGCACGGAGCCGGCCATGGTCCAGAAATGCGGATCAGCCAGCGGGATGTCCACGCTCTGCAGCGCCAGGGCGTGCGCCATCTGGCGCCAGTCGGTGGCGATCATGTTGGTGGCCGTCGGCAGTCCCGTGGCCCGGCGGAACTCGGCCATGACCTCGCGGCCGCTGAAGCCGTCTTCGGCACCGCAGGGGTCTTCGGCATAGGCCACCACGCCGCGCATGCGCTGGCCCAGGCGGATCGCGTCCTTGAGCAGCCAGCCACCGTTGGGGTCCAGCGTCACACGGGCCTGCGGAAAGCGCTCGTGCAGCGCGATCACGGCATCGACTTCCTCGTCGCCGCGCAACACGCCGCCCTTGAGCTTGAAGTCGTTGAAGCCGTAGCGCGCGTAGGCCGCTTCGGCCAGGCGCACAATGGCCTCGGGCGTCATGGCCTCTTCGTGGCGCAGACGGAACCAGTCATTGTCCGCGTGGGGCTCGCTCGCATAGGGCAGATCCGTCTTCCTGCGGTCACCGACGAAGAAGAGATAGCCCAGCATCTCCACGGACTCACGCTGCTGGCCTTCGCCGAGCAGGGCCGCCACGGGCACGTCCAGATGCTGGCCCAGCAGGTCCAGCAGGGCCGACTCGACAGCCGTCACAGCGTGGATGGTGGTGCGCAGGTCGAAGGTCTGCAGGCCGCGGCCACCGGCATCACGGTCGGCAAAAGCCTGTTGCATCTGCTGCAGCACGCGCTGGTGCGCGCCGATGGGCTGACCCACGACGAGGGAGCGCGCGTCCTCCAGCGTCTGGCGGATCTTCTCGCCACCCGGCACCTCGCCCACGCCGGTACGGCCGGCACTGTCGCGCAGGATCAGCAGGTTGCGGGTGAAGAAGGGGGCATGGGCACCGCTGAGGTTGAGCAGCATGCCGTCACGACCGGCGACGGGGATGACGCGCAGCTCGGTGACGAGGGGAGTCGAGGCATTGGGCATGGATACGAGCGTAAGTCAGAAAGACCCCGCCCGGGCGGCTGGCGCCCGGAGCGGGTCGGGACCGGGGATCAGTCGGCCGAGATCTTGCGGCTCTCGATGAGCTGCTTCCAGCGTGCGAACTCGGCGGCCTGGTAGGCCGTGAACTGCGCGGGCGTGCTACCCACGATCTCGAAGCCCAGGTCCAGCAGCCGGGGCTTGACGGCCGGGTCGTTCAGGCCGGCCACGATGGCGGCGTGCAGCTTGGTCTTGAGGTCGTTCGGCAGGCCCTTGGGCGCGGCGATGGCCTGCCAGGAGTAGACGTTGGCCTCCTTGATGCCGGCCTCTTCCAGCGTGGGCACGCTGGGCAGCAGGGGCGAGCGCTGGGCGCTGGTGATGGCCAGGGCCTTGAGCTTGCCGGCCTTGATCTGCGGCATCGCGGTGTTGATGTTCATGAAGGACGAGTCCACCTGGTTGCCCAGCAGGTCGTTCATCACCGGGCCGCCGCCCATGTAGGGCACGTGGATGCCGGTGGTCCGGGTCTGCTGCCAGAACAGCTCGGCCGTGAGGTGATCGCTGCTGCCGTTGCCCGAGGACGCGAAGGTCATCTTGTTGGGATTGGCGCGCAGGTAGGCCAGCACATCGTTGATCGAGTTGAGCGCGGAGGCAGCGGGCACGACCAGCACATTGGGCGCCTGCACGGCCACCGAGATGTAGTCGAAGTCCTTGAGCGCGTCGTAGGGCACCCGGGCGATCAGGTGCGGGGCGATCACATAGGGGCCGAGCGAAGCCACCAGCAGGGTGTGCCCGTCGGGCGCGGACCGCGCGACCTGGCCGGCGCCGATGGTGCCGGTGGCGCCGGCCTTGTTGTCGACGACAAAGCTGCCGCCGAGCTTTTCCTGCAGCTTGGGCGCCAGGGTGCGCGCGATCAGGTCGGTCGAGCCGCCCGGCGGGAAAGGCACGAGCAGGGTGACGGGCTTGTCGGGCCAGGCCCAGGCACTGCAGGTGGCCGCCACGAGCGTGAGCGCGGTCAGGAATTTCTTCATGGTCATCTCCTTCATGGTTTTAGGAATGGAATGGTGGACGCTTTTACTGGGGACCCAGCTTCTTGATCAGCGCGGCGAGTTCGTCCATCTCGTCGGGCTTGAGGTCGGTCAGCGGCGCGCGCACGGGGCCGGCATCGTGGCCGACCAGCTTGGCACCGGCCTTGACGATGCTCACGGCATAGCCATGGCCCTTGTTGCGGATCTTCAGGTAGGGCATGAAGAAGTCGCGCAGCAGGCGGTGCTGCGTGGCCATGTCGTCGTTCGCGACCGCGTGGTAGAAGTCCATGGCGGTCTTGGGGATGAAGTTGAACACCGCCGAGGAATACACGGGCGTGCCCAGGGCCTTGTAGGCCGCGGCATAGACCTCGGCCGTGGGCAGGCCGCCCAGGTAGGCGAAGCGGTCGCCCATGTGCATGTAGATCGAGGACATCAGCTCGATGTCGCCGATGCCGTCCTTGAAGCCGATCAAGTTCGGGCAGCGCTCGGCCAGGATGGCCAGCGACTCGGGCGTGAGCTTGCAGACATTGCGGTTGTAGACGATGACGCCGAACTTCACGCTCTTACAGACCTGCTCCACATGGGCGATCAGGCCTTCCTGGCCGGCTTCGGTCAGGTAGTGCGGCAGCAGCAGGATGCCGTGGGCACCAGCGCGCTCGGCTTCCTGGGCGCACTGGATGGCAAAGCGGGTGGGGCCGCCGGCGCCGGCGATGATGGGCACCTTGCCCTTGCAGGTATCGACGGCGGTCTGGATGATGCGCGGGAATTCGTCCGCGGTCAGCGAGTAGAACTCGCCCGTGCCGCCGGCGGCGAAGAGCGCGCTGGCGCCATAGGGGGCCAGCCATTCCAGGCGGGCGGCATAGGCTTTGGGATTGAAATCGCCCTGGGCGTCGAAGTCCGTCAGCGGAAAGGACAGCAGGCCGCTGGACATGATGGATTTGAGTTCTTGCGGATTCATGGGTCTCCTGGACAGTCGGTGATGGACGACCTGTCGCCTGGCGGCAGGTTGGAAGATTTGTTGTCAGTCATCATACAACATAAGCTGAAGCTGTCAACTCCCTGCCCTGCAGTCGGAATAGCGGGCCGCAGGGCCCGGAGGCTTACTTGCCGGTCTGTGGCACCA
>JAYNNS010000322.1:0-3485 GCA_038112835.1 Curvibacter sp.
GATCAGACCCGGGGCCGCGCCCATGTAGCCGGCCACCACGCCGATCAGCAGCAGGGGATAGCGATGGCGTTGCATCAGCTGCTCGCGCTCGGCCGGGCTGGCGTGCAGGGCCAGGGTGTCGTAGACCATGACGCGTGAGGTCAGCCAGCCCCAGATCAGCGGCGGCAGCACGATCACCAGCGGGGGAATCAGCCACAGCGGCAGGGTCAGCACCAGGGCCAGCAAGGCCAGCAGGGCCGAGCCCAGGCTCTGGCCCACACTGCCCCAGAAACTGCCACCCTGCTCTTCGGCCAGCTGCGGGAAGCGGCGTGCCGCCACCCGCCGGACCACCGCCGGCGTGACCAGCCAGGCCACGGCCAGCAGGGACAGCAGGATGACCAGCGGCAGGGCCAGCATGATCAGCAGCAGCGGGTCGAGCACCGTACGCAGATGGCCCAGGGACACGCTTTCCAGCCAGCGGAACAGGCTGTCGAGCAAAGCCCAGTCGCTGAGCCAGGTGCGCAGCCCGAGCAGGGCCTCGTCCCAGAACAGCCAGAACAGGCCCGCGTTCAGCCCCACCACCAGCAGCAGGGGCAGCAGGGAGAGCAGGATCAGGCGCGGCTGCAGGCAGTAGGCCAGTGCGCGCCAGAAGGAATCAAGCAGGAGTCCCATGCCGGCAAGCATACCCTGAGGCGCCGCGCCGGCGTGTGTCAGGCCCGTCCGGCCAGGCGCTTGAGACCCAGCCACTGCTGGGACCAGAAGCTGCGGCCGTAGTCGCGGCCGCGCTCCACCTGGTCGCGGATGCCGGTCGGGTCGTAGCGTTGCTCGAAGTTGGCGCTGCCGAACAACATGTCCCACCAGGGCAGCAGCACCCCGAAATTGCAGCCCCCGAGCACATGCCCCGGGGTTTCATGTCCGATCCCGATGCTGTGATGACGCCGGTGAAAACGCGGGCTGACCCAGAGCCGTTCGCCCCAGCGCCCGAACCACAGGCGCAGGTTGGCGTGCTGGAAGCTTTCGCTGAGCTGGGTGATGGCCACGATGGCCACGAACTGGCCCGGGGCCACGCCGATCAGCTGCGCCAGGGTGACCAGCAGCAGGTCGCGGATCAGGTCATCGAGCAGGTGGTTGCGGTTGTCGCTCCACAAGGTCATCTGCCGCTGTGAATGGTGCAGCGCATGCAGGCGCCACCACCATTCGAAGCTGTGCTGGCCACGGTGCAGCCAGTAGTCGAAGAAATCCATGACCACGAGGTAGATGAGCAGGCTCACCAGGGGGTGGTCGGTCAAGCCGGGCCAGAGATGGTCGAGATGGAAGGTGGGCAGCCCCAGCACGCGCAGCTGGCCGACCAGATCGTCCAGCAGCGGCATGAGCGTGAAGAACAGCACCAGCCGGAACAGGCCCAGGCGGTGGATCAGGGTGTAGATCACGTCCACCCGGATGGCGGCACGGTCGCGCACCGGCTCCACGGGCCGCCAGCGCTGCAGGGGCGCGATGATGGCCAGCATCACCGCCAGCTGCAGCAGGCCGACCAGCAGCCAGCCCGTGCCGCTGTAGGCATCCTCCAGGCGGTTGCCCAACCCCAGGGCGAAGACCAGCGGCTGCACCAGCCCCTCGAACAGCCACTGGTGCACCGCGTTGAAGGCGTCGACGAAGAAGTCCATGGCCAATTATTTCCCGGCTGGCGTGCGCCCTGCGATCCACGCCCGGTAATCCGGGTGCTCGCGCAGGGTGCGGAAGCACAGGCCGCGCGCCTTCAGGCCCACGATCAGCGGTTCGAGCACGGCTGGGGCCCAGGGATCGCGGCGCGACCAGATGCCCAGATGGGCCATCAGCACGTCACCGGGGCGGATGTCGCGCAGCGCCTTCTTCAGCAAGGCGTCGTTGGGATGGGTCTCACTGGACAGCTCGTCACCCAGGAAGCCGGCCGGGGCCCAGCCCACGTGCAGATAGCCGCAGTCACGCGCCACCGCCAGCAGGGCCGGCGAGGTCCGGCCACCGGGGGCACGGAACAGGGGCAGCGGCGCGCGCCCGGTGTGCTGCTGCAGGCGCTCGCCCGCAGCACGGATGGCGGCGCAATACTGCGCCGCGGTCCAGACCTGGTCGCGACCGGCCTGCGGCCCGGCCGAGGCCCGGACACGGAAATTCACCCGGCCGTCGGCCTGCGGCAGGTCGGCGCGCCAGTAGCTGTGGTCCAGGGTGTGCGAGGCGAACTCATGCCCCTCCTCGGCCCGGGCACGCCACCAGGCCGCCCAATGCGTGCCCAGGCTGCCGTCGCCCTGCTGCGTGCGCTCGTCCGCGGCGAAGAAGGTGGCACGCACCTGGTGGCGGCGCAGCACGTCGGCGATGTGGTCGGCCACGCCCATGTGGCCGGTGTCGAAGGTCAGGTAGACGGGCTGGCGGCAGTCGTCGGCCTGCGCCGGCCGCAGGGCCAGCAGGGCCAGCAGGGCCAGCGCCAGCAGCCCCCCCAGGAGACGGCTACTGGCGCGGCGCATGGTCCAGCGTCCAGACCCCGTGCGGGGACTTGCCCACGCGCACCTGGCGCACGACCTGGCGCGTGGTGGTGTCGATCACGCTGAGCTTCTGCGCCCAGCGCGAGGACAGCAGGATGTAGCGCCCATCGGCCGTGAGGTCCATGCAGTCCGGCCCGCCGGGGCCCGGGTACTGGTCCACGACGGCCATGGCCTTGAAGTCGATCTTGCTGATGGTGTTGGCCACGCGGTTGCTGACCAGGACATGGCGGCGGTCGCCCACGGCACGGAAGGCGTGCGCCCCCTTGCCCGTGGGGATGAGCTGCACCGAGGCCGGCACGGGCATGGCCAGGTCGAACACCTCCACGCTGTCGCTGCCGGTGAGCCCGACCAGCAGGAAGCGGTCGTCCGGGGTCCCGAAGACATCGGCCGGCATGGCACCGGTCCTGACCCGCCAGAGCTGGCGTTGCGTGGCGAGGTCGAAGGCCACGAGCTCGTCGCTGTCCTGCATGGTCACGAAGGCCGTGGTGCTCTTGCTGTCGATCCAGATGTGGCTGGGCGTGCGGCTCGTGGGTATGCGCTTGACCAGCGTCAGGTCCTGGCCGTTCCAGCGGTAGATGTCGACGTGATTGAGGCGGTTGGCCGCCGTCACGAACCACTGCATGTCGGGCGAGAAGCGCAGGTGGTAGGGATCGAGGATGCCGCGCACCGTGCGCTGCACCTCGGCCGTGCGCGGATCGACGAAAGTCAGGCTGTCGCTGAAGGCATTGGCGATGATCAGCGACTTCTCGTCGGGCGTCAGGTAGAGGTGGTGCGGCTCCTTGCCGGTGTGAAAACGCTTGATCTCCTTCCAGCTCACGGGATCGATCACGCTGACATCGGCGTCCTTGGAATTGAGCACGAAGACCGGGGCCGGCTGGGCCCGGACAGCGCCGGCGGCCAGGGCCAGCAGCAAAAGACAGACACGGAACAAAGGCAGCGGCATGAGAGGGGAACAGGAATGGAGCGACTAGTGTAGCGACGGCCGAGGACCCC
>JAYNNS010000323.1:0-3474 GCA_038112835.1 Curvibacter sp.
GCGCGACCCCTGGGAGACCGTGAGCAGGCTCCGGCTCACTCCGCCTCGATGCCGGCCGACTTGATGATGCGGCCCCACTTCAGCGACTCGGCGGCCTGGAACTTGCGCAGTTCCTCGGCCGTGCTCGTGAAGATCTCCGTGCCCGTGGACTGGAAGAAGCCCGCGGCGGCCGGGCCGTGGGCGGCCTTGACCAGCAGTTCATTGAGCCTGGCGACCACCGGTGCGGGGGTGCCGGCGGGCACATAGGCCGCGAACCAGTAGGTCATCTCGTAGCCCTTGACGCCGGCTTCGTCGATGGTGGGCACCTCGGGCGCCAGCGGACTGCGCTTCTTCGTCGACACCCCCAGGGCCTTGAGCTTGCCGGCCTTCACCTGCGGCAGGCCCGTGGCCATGTCGGTGATCATCACATCGATCTGGCCGCCGATCAGGTCGGTCACCGCGGGCGGGTTGCTGCGGTAGGGGATGTTGACGATGAAAGTGCCCGTCATCTGCTTGAACAGTTCACCGGCGATGCGGCTGGACGAGCTGCCGCTGCCGAAGGACAGCTTGCCCGGGCGCGCCTTGGCGTAGGCCACGAACTCGGCCACGCTGTTCACGGGCAGGCTGGGGTTGACCACCATGATCTGGCCGCCGCGGCCCAGGGACGTGACGGGCTCATAGTCTTTCACCGGGTCGTAGGGCAGCTTCTTGAACAGATGCTCGTTGGCGGCGTGCGTGGTGTTGGTGGTGATGAAGACCGTGTAGCCGTCGGCCTTGGCGGCCTTGGCCGCCTGCGCACCGATGAAGGCGTTGGCACCGGGCTTGTTGTCGATCACCACCGACTGCTTGCTCTCCCGTGTCACGCCCAGGCCGATGGCGCGCGCCAGCTGGTCCGTGGCGCTGCCGGCCGCGAAGGGCACGATGAAGGTGATGGGCTTGTCCGGGAAGGCCTGGGCCTGGCCCAGGGCCGGTGCCAGCAGCGCTGTGGCGGCGCAGAGCAGCGTCAGTCGTCGGATGCGTGGGAAGGGTTGCATGGTCGTCTCCTTGTGTAAATCCGTCAGTCGTTCCCGGAGCCGGCGAGCAGCGGCAGCAGCTCGGCCGGGATCTGGAGTGGCAGGTCCAGCAGCCAGTAGGACAGGGCCTTGCCATGCGTGTCGAGGTTCAGCGCGTCGTTGACGCCACCGTCCAGCACCTCGTCGAGCACGAAGTTCAACGCCCCGAGCCGCGGCAGCAGATAACGCCGCACCTGCGCCGGCTGGCGGTGCGCGAAATGGCGGGTCACGACGTCTTCGGTGATTTGTTCGACGATCAGCGGGTAGAGCGCTTCGTGCCAGGCGATCACGCTGATGTTGGAGCGGTTGCCCTTGTCGCCGGTGCGGCCGTGGGCGGCGCGGTACAGCGGCACGGTGTGCATCGGGGTGCTCATGCGGCCTCCAGCATCTCGAAGGCGGTGGGCACCGCCGCACGCGGCACCAGGCCCGAGAGCGTGTCCAGCCGCGGCGTCAACGTGGTGCGCACGCCGCCGCCGCCCGCCGGGCCGCAGGTGTAGAGCGCGGTGACTTCACGCAGCAGGCGCTCCGCTTGCGCGCGTTCGGGGCACGCCGTGGCCACGCGCAGGCGCACATCACGTGCCTGGCCCGCAGGCTGGGTGGCCAGCAGGCGGCCCGCGTCGTCGCCCATCACGCTGAGCACACCGATCAGATCGGTGCGCAGCATGAGCCCGGGCAGGCGCTGGCGCAGCACCTCGGCCGCCAGGCGCGCGCGTCCTTCGGCCCGTGCGCCGGCGTAGGAAATCTCGCCCTCGGCCAGCCAACCCGCGTCGTGACAGACATTGACCTTGAGGCTGTCGGTGCGCGCATGGCCACGCACACCGCGCAAGGCCACGCGGTCCGGTCCCAGCTGTTCGAGCTCGGCTTCGCTGAGGTCGGCCACCACGTCGGGCGTCACATAGGCTGCCGGGTCGTGCACCTCGTAGAGCAGTTGTTCCTTCACGCTGGCCAGCGTGACCAGGCCACCCGTGCCCTCGGCCTTGCCGATCACGCAGCCGCCGCGCGTATCGATCTCCGCAATGGGGAAGCCCACGTGGGCCAGGTCCGGCACGTCCTTGTAGCCCGGGTCGGCGAAATAGCCGCCGCAGACCTGGGCGCCGCATTCGAGCAGGTGCCCGGCCATGGTGGCGCCAGCGATGGCGTCCCAGTCATCGGCCGCCCAGCCATGATGCGCCAATGCCGGACCCAGGGCCAGCGAGGGGTCGGCCACGCGCCCGGCCACCACGATCTGCGCACCCGCGCGCAGCGCCTCGGCCATGGCCTCGGCGCCGATGTAGGCGTTGGCGCTCACGATGTCCAGCGCGTCCACGGGCGCGCCCAGGTGTTCGCGCAGCAGCGCGCGCTGCGCCGGGGCCGACAGGTCGTCACCGCGGACCACGGCAATGCGCGGCGCCGGCAGGCCCAGCTCCCGCGCCATGCGCTGGATCAGCCGTGCCGCAGCTTCCGGGTTGGCCGCGCCGAAGTTGCTCACGATGCGGATGCCGTGCTGCAGGCAGCGCGCCAGCACCGGGCGCAGCAGCGCGTCGAGCAGGGGCTCGTAGCCGGCTTGAGGGTCGGCGCGGCGGCGCAGCTGGGCCAGGGCCAGGGTGCGCTCGGCCAGGGTCTCGAAGATCAGGCAGGCGCTGCCGCCGCGCTCGGCGAGCCGGCGCACCAGCGTGTCCACCACCGGGCCGGCGGCGTCCACGCGGTCGCCTGAGAAGCCGGCGGCACTGCCGATGAAAAGCGGGTTCGATGTCGTCATGAGAAAGCTCGGTCCTGCGCACTGTAGGTCGTGGCTTCCCATCTGTGAAATCGAAAATTAGAATTGATTGATCTGAAAAACAGATCAATCAAGAGCGCCCATCCACGCATGAATAAGCTGCCCGACCTTTCCACGCGCCAGCTGCGCGCCTTTCTGGTCCTGGCCGAGCAGCGCAGCTTCACGCGTGCAGCCGAGGCCTTGCATCTGTCGCAACCCGCCTTCAGCGCGCTGATCCGGGCACTGGAAGAATCGCTGGATACGCGCCTGTTCGACCGCAGCACGCGTAGCGTGGAGCTCACGGCCGAGGGGCGGCTGTTCGAAACCTCGGCGCGCCAGCTGCTCGGCGACTTCGGTGCCGCGCTCGGCACCCTGCGCGACCACCTGCAGCTGCGCACGGGCCGCGTGAGCCTGGCAGCCCTGCCTTCACTCGCCGCGGGCTGGCTGCCGGCCATCCTGGCCGAATACAAGGCGCAGTGGCCCGGCGTGGAGATCCAGCTGCGCGACGCGCTGTCGGATGACTGCATCGATCTGCTGCGCGCGGGCGCGGTGGACTTCGCGCTCGCTGCCACCGGCCCGCAGACCACGGGCCTGGCCACCGAGGTGCTGTGCTCCGACGGCTTCCATCTGGTGTGTCGCAAGGACCACCCGCTGGCGCACAGCAAGACGCTGCGCCTCAAGGACCTCGCGCCCTATCCCTTTGTGCAC
>JAYNNS010000324.1:0-3474 GCA_038112835.1 Curvibacter sp.
ATCCTTGGCAACACCTGGCCCCAGCGTCATGCAAGCATTTGCAAGAAAACTGAAGTCTGGCGATCCCATAATCATTTCTATCGTTTTATTCAACGCCTGTAGGTGCACAAAGGCCATGACCATCGCCGACCTTCGTTTGCCCCACCTCCTGACGATGCGCAGCGGGACGGAACGGCACAATGACTTGCCGCAAGGTCCCAGACTTCCGGTCGTGCGGATTTCGTATCCGACCTCCCCCTGGTTCGTCCTGGGCCGCACGGCGGCCGGCCTGCTGGCCGTTGCCGCGTTGGCCTCCTTTTCGTTCTGGGCGGGCATGAACTACCAGCCACAAGGCGCGCAAGCCACCTTGCCACCACCCGCTGCCCATGCAGCGCCCGCCAAGCCCGCAGCCGACACCCCAAACCTGCCTGCGACCTGGAAAGATGCCTCGATCGAAGGACTCTCGATCCAGTCACTCACGGTCAGCCGCCTGCCGGACGGCCGCTACGCCTATGAATACAGCATCGCCAACAACGGGCGACGGTTCATCGGAGACCTGGAGATTTCCGTCTTCGGCACCTCTCCGAATCGGACAGAGACGATCCGCATTGCCAGCCGGGCCGAGCCGGCCACCGGCAGCTCGACGCCGCAATTCAACGTCGGCAGCTTCCTCAAGTCCGGCGGGCTGATGGTGCTGCCCGAGCAGTTCAAACCGCGCGCGGTCTTCTTCCAGTTCCACGAGCAGTCGCAGACCCGTGCCAGCAAGATCGTGCGCCTCAGCCCCGACCTCCCCGAATGAAGATGTTCATCAAGCCCCCCAAGGTAGACGGCTACCTTCCCGCAGGCGTCCGCCTGGTCGGGGATCTGGCCTTTGGTTCCAGCCTCTGGATCGATGCCGCACTCGAGGGCAACATCAGCGCCACACGGAATTCAGCCTCTCTGCTGGTCGTGGGCCCCGAGGGCAACATCACCGGCGACATCGATGCCGACGACGTGATCGTCTATGGCTGCATCAAGGGCACCATCGTCGCCCGCAACTCCCTGGCGGTGGCCGCCACGGCACGAATCCATGGCGGCGAGCTGGTGTGCGGCAAGCTCGCCATCGAGACCGGCGCGCAAGTGGTCAGCGAGATGCGGGAACACAGCGCCACCTCGGCCCGAGCCCGCCCGTTCGAACTCGTCGGCCGTACGGGCACGACTGCACGCTAGAGCCCACAGGACGGCAGAGCACAGCAGCCGCCTGCAGCACAGGCACACAGGCCGCGCATTCCTCGCGCGGCCAGCGCGCCGCTCTCACTCTGCCGGACACGCCGAGCCCACGACGCACCTGTGCGAGTACCGCGCGCAGCCCCCATGAGGACCACGCGACAAGCTTGAGGTACTGGGGCCGATGCCTGTTGACAACCATCCCGGATCCGACATGCTTCACCGGACCCACAAAAAAAACCAGCCCCACGGAGGACCCGCAGCATGCCCATCGTTCCATCCCGGCGCCGAGCCCTGCTGGGGGCCCTCGGGACCTGCCTCGTCCCGGTCTGGGCCCGCGCGGCGGACAAGCCCCCCTTCACCATCGGTCTGACGGCCGAGTTCAGCGTCCAAGGCAGCCACTCGGCCCAGAGCATCGAGAAAGGCATCCTGCTGGCCATCGACGAGATCAATGCCGCAGGCGGCGTCGCCGGACGCCCTCTGGCGCTGGAGACGCGCGACGACCGCGGCGTGCCGACACGCGGCGTCGACAACTTCAGGGATTTCGCCGCGCGCCCCGATGTGGTGGCCGTGTTCTGTGGCCGCTTCTCGCCCGTGGCGCTGGAGATCGCCCCCCTGGCCAGCCAGCTCGGCCTGCCCCTGCTCAATCCCTGGGCCGCAGCCGATGGCATCACGCGGGCCCAGGGCGGCCTGCCGAATTACGCCTTCCGGCTGTCGCTGACCGACAGCTGGGCCATCGAGACCATGCTGGAATACGCGCGCAGCGGTGGCGCGCGCCACGTCGCCCTGTTTGTCCCCAACACGGCGTGGGGACGCAGCAGCGAAGCCGCCTTGCTGGCCTATGCGGCACGCAAACCCGGCTTGCGCCATGACACCTTCTGGTACAACTGGGGCGACACCGATTTCAGCGACCGCCTGGCCCAGGCCCGCGCCAAGGGCGCCCAGGCCCTGCTCACCGTGACCAACGAATATGAAGGCCTTCCCATCCTGAAGCAGATGGCCGCCCTGCCCAAAGAACAACGCCTGCCCATCGTCTCGCACTGGGGCCTGCTCGGCGGCGACCTCGGCACCACGGCCAGCGAGACCCTCCAGGCCCTGGACTTCTCGGTCGTCCACACCTTCAGCTTCAGCGACCGGCAGACCCCCAAGGCACGCGCTGTGGCAGACGCCCTGCAGCGCCGCTTCGGCATCGACGCCCTGGCGCTGCGTGCCCAGGTCGGCTTTGCCCACGCCTACGACCTGACCCACCTGCTGGCCCTGGCGCTGAAGAAGACCGGCAGCAGCGGTCGCACGGGCCTGCGCAACGCCCTGGAGCATCTGGAGCCCCATGAGGGCCTGGTGACCCGCTACGAGCGACCCTTCACGCCGGCCCGGCACGAAGCCCTGGGGCCCCATCTGGTGCGCATGGCACGGTACGACCGCGTGGGCCACCTGAAATCCGTGGCGGGCAGGAAGTGAGCATGCCGGGTCACCGCTCGCTGCGTGAGGCTCTGCTCGCCCGCTTCCTCCAGCTCGAGCTGCGCGGCAAGATCACCGTGGCCCTGCTCACGGGCGCCCTGGTGCTGGGCACCGCCATCACGCTCACCTCCTACCTGATGTTTCGCAACGAACTGGTGGCGCACACCGGCGCACGGCTTCAGG
This sequence comes from Curvibacter sp., assembly GCA_038112835.1. GTDB lineage: Bacteria > Pseudomonadota > Gammaproteobacteria > Burkholderiales > Burkholderiaceae_C > Hylemonella. Next base: position 2,827 of record JAYNNS010000324.1, read on the forward strand.
CCGAGGTGTCGTTGCAGCAACGTGAGATCGAGCTGCGTCTGGGCGGCGTGATCGCCCTGGCCGACTCCCTGGCCACCAACACCGTCACGGCCAACGCCCTCGCCGACTCGCAAGGCCGCGAGACCTACCTCGATCCCCTGCTGCGCGGCCAGAAGCTCAGCGTGCCCGAGGCCGACATCACCGTCGTCGACTACCGGGGCCGCCCCGCCTCCAGCACCCATGGCAGCGCACCGGACTTCGGCCAGGACCCGAGCTTCCTGGCCATGATGGCCGATGGGCGGGCCCGTCAGCGTGTCGATTTCGCCGGCACCTCGGCCGCACGGCTCACGGTGGCGCTGCCCATCCGCTACCGCCTGACCAACAATGTCGAAGGCGGGGTGAGCCTGCGGGTCCCGCTGGACTCCCTGCTGGAGCAGGAGACGCAGGAGCTGCTGCGCATCACCGATGCCACGGGCACGCGCCTGACCGGCCAGGCCCCGTCTGCGCAAGCCTTCGAGCAGTCGCGGGTGCTGCAGCTGCCTTCCCCCGTGGACGCCGCCGGCCTGCACGTGGTGCGGGCGCGCGACAGGGCGCAGGTCGTCCGGCAACTGGACCTGCTGCTGCTGGTCTTCCTCGGCATGGGCACCCTGGTGGTGGTCGGCGTCATCC
>JAYNNS010000325.1:0-3453 GCA_038112835.1 Curvibacter sp.
CTGCAGGCCCGGTGCGCGCAGCGCGGCCGTCCCACGCCGCCCGTGCTGGGCCTGCCCTCGGCGCCCACCGCCAACGCCGCCAGCCAGTTCAGCCCGGACCGCGCCCTGGCGGACGGTGAGACGCTGACCCTGCACGACGGGGCAGGGCGCGTGCGGCACAGCCTGCAGGTCATCCACACCCCGGGCCATGCGGCCAACCACCTCTGCCTGCTGCTGGCCGACGAGCCGGGCGCGGGCCTGCTGTTCTCGGGCGACCACATCCTCAACGGCAGCACCACGGTGATCAACCCGCCGGACGGGAACATGAGCGCCTACCTCGACGCCCTCGACGCCCTCGACGCAGCCTGCGTGCGCCTGGGCCTGGACTACATCCTGCCGGCCCACGGTCATGTGCTGCCGCAGGCGCGCGCGGCCATCGCCCGGCTCAAGGCGCACCGCCTGCAGCGCGAAGCCAAGATCCGGCGCGTGATGCAGGAACTGCCCGGCGGCACGCTGGACGACTGGCTGCCGCGCGCCTACGACGACGTGCCCGAGGCCGTCTGGCCGATGGCGCGACGCTCGCTGCTCGCCCATGTGGAGCGACTGCAACAGGGCCACTGAAGCGGGGTCGCGACGCGCCAGCCCGCTGCTACACTGCCCCGCACCTCCGGGGCGCCCCCGGAAGGAAGCGGGAGGACACACATGGACAACAGCATGACGCGCCACGGCATCGCCGCCTACCGGCTGCGCTTTTCCGGCACCGGTGGCGAGTACTTCCGGGTCTGGATCGTCAACGTGCTGCTGTCCATCGTCACCCTCGGCCTCTACACGCCCTGGGCACGCCGGCGCACCGCGCGCTGGTTTTACGACCACACCCTGATCGCCGGCAGCCCGCTGGAGTTCACCGCGCCGCTGCGCAAGATGGTGCTGAGCTTCATCCTCTTCGCCCTGCTCTACCTGGCCTACAAGATCGCGGCCGAGACCGGGCAGGAGACCATGGTGCTGTTCTTCATCGTCGCCGCGGCCGTGCTCGCGCCCTACTTCTGGGGCAGCGCCATGCGCTTTCGCCTGGCCAGCACGCGCTGGCGCGGCCTGCAGCTGCATTTCGCCGCGGGCTGGAAGGACGTGTACCTGGCGAGCTGGCCGATCTTCGTGATGGCGACGGTCTGGATCGGCGTGAACTTCGGCCTCGAGGCCCTGGCCGCCGACCTGGGAACGCCGCCGGTGCGCACGTCGCGCGGCGTCCAGTTCCCCGCCGTCAGCGCGCCCATGTGGGGCCTGATCGCGCTGGGCGTGGCGCTGAGCCTGCTGTGCATCATCCGCGTCGAGTTCAACTACAAGAGCCTGCTCGTGCTGCGCGCCGGCATCGGCCAGCAGCGCGGGCGCTGGAAACCGGTGTACGGCGACTTCGTGCGCATCTGGGGCGCGACCCTGGCCGTGCTGCTGGCCGGCATGGCCCTGATCGCCACCCTGGGTGCCGGCACGCTCTACACCCTGCAGACGCTCTACAGCACCACCCGCGGTCCGGCCATGTTCATGCTGATCCTCGCGACCGTGCTCGCCGTCTTCCTCGGCCTGCTCCTGGTCTCGGCACCAGCGCGCGCCTACCGCGAGGCGCGCCTGTTCAAGCTGATCTGGAGCAATGTGGGCCTGGGCCAGATCGCCCGCTTCAAGTGCGATCTGCAGCACTGGCCCTTCGTGCGCCTGCGCCTCAGGAACCTGCTGCTCACCCTGCTGACCCTGGGTTTCTACCGCCCTTTTGCCCGCGTGAACGAATACCGCATGAAGGCCGATTCGGTCACGCTGCATGTCAAGGGCGGCCTGGACCAGCTCGTGGGCGAACTCGTCAAGCAGCAGGACGGCCTGGGCGATGCGCTGGCCGATGCGGCCGGGCTGGACATCGTGGGCTGAAGCCATGAGTGAAACAGTCAGCGCGGCCGCGCCCTTGCGCGCCAAGTGGTTCAACGGCCGCAGCAGCCGGGCGCGCGAGGTCTTGATCGCGCTCGAGCCCGGGCCCCGGGGGCCGGCCTTGCACCTGCATGTGCTGGACCTGGCCCATGCGGCCTCGCGCCGCTTCGAGCACGACGAGGTCGACTGGCCACCGCAATGGAGCGCGGACCGCGCGCCCGCGCGCGTCACCCTCGCCCTGCGCGACCACGGCAGCGTGGAGATCGACCAGCCCCTGCTCTGGCAGCAGGCCTTGGCGGCCGCAGGCGCCCGCCCGGGCCTGGCCCAGCGCATGCAGACCCGCTGGGCCGTGCTGCTGGGCGTGCTGGTGCTGGCCGTGATCGGCCTCATCGCCCTCTACCGCTACGGTACCCCGTGGGCGGCGGCCCAGCTGAGCCGCCATGTGCCGCTGGAGTGGGAGCTGGGCCTCAGTCAGGAGGCCCTGGACCAGATCGACCGCCGCTGGCTCCAGCCCAGCCAGCTGCCGCCCGAGCGCCAGGCGGCGCTGCACGCCGGCTTCGACGCGCTGCTGCACCAGCTCGACCCCGCGCTCAAGCGCTACCCGGCCTACCGCCCGCGCTACGCGCTGCACTTCCGCCGCGGCCTGGGCCCCAACGCCTTCGCCCTGCCCGGCGGGACCCTGGTCATGACCGACGAGCTGGTGGAGAGCGCCGCCAAGGCCGGCCTGTCCGACGACGCCTTGCTGGGCGTTCTGGCGCATGAGATCGGCCACGTCGAGCATCGCCACGGCACGCGCCTCATCGTCGAGCAGGGCGTGCTCAATGTCGGCCTGGGCCTGGCCCTGGGCGATGTGTCCAGCCTGGTCTCGCTGGCCAGCACCGTGCTCACCGGTCTGGCCTACCGGCGCCAGCATGAAACCGAATCGGACTGCTTCGCGCTGGCGCTGATGACGCGCGCGCAAAGGCCCACCGCCCCCATGGCCGAGCTGCTGCTGGGCCTGTCGCAGAAAGACGGTGCCCCCGCCCCCCAGGCGCACGGCAGCACCATGGCCGACTGGCTCAGCACCCACCCCGCCACGCCGCAGCGCGCCGAGCAGCTCAAGGCCGGCACACGCTGTCCAGCTTGAACTTCTAGAGGACACACCACCGGAACTTGTGAAGAAATCGTAGCGAGCGGCACGAGCGCAAGGCGGGCGGAGCACAAGAACCGGAACGTACTTCCTGTACGTGAGGATTCCGACAACGAAGTTGCGGCGTAGGTTGACTTTCGCTTGCGAAAGTTAAGCGCAGCGGCCGCAGCCAACACCGCCCAACGCGGCGATCGTGTCGCGCAGTAGATTGATTCGCAAGTTCTCAGGCGTGGAAGAGTCGGCCGCGTGCGGCCTGCGTGATGGCCGCCACGGCCGGGTGCTTGATGCGGCGTTCCACCGAGACCGCATAGAACTCCTCGACCAGCTCCTCGTCGCCGCGACCGATCACCTCCACGCCGTAATGCGCCACGGTCTCGGCCTCGAGCACCGTGGGCGACATGAAGACGCCACGACCCTCGCGGCCGAAGGCCGTCATC
>JAYNNS010000326.1:0-1451 GCA_038112835.1 Curvibacter sp.
AGACCGAGGAGATCGAGGGCGAGCTCGACAAGCGCGACTTCGGACTCTGGGTCCATGCCGTGCTGCAGCGCTTCCATGCGCAGCTGGACCGGCCCGGTGCGCAGCGCGCGCAGCGCCGCGCCTGGCTGGATACGGCCGCGACCGAGGAGGCCCGGGCACAGCGCCTGGCCGAGGACGAGTTCCTGCCTTTTCAATCCGCCTGGCCGCGCATGCGCGAGGGCTACCTGGACTGGCTGGCCGCGCACGAGGCCGCCGGCTGGCGCTACGTCGACAGCGAGCGCGATGCCGAGCAGCCCCTGGGTACGCTCACCCTGTTCGGCCGCCTGGACCGCATCGACCGTGGCAGCGACGGACTGAACCTGCTGATCGACTACAAGACCGAAGCCCAGCAGCTCACGCGCGACCGCATCCGCGAGCCGCTGGAGGACACGCAGCTGGCCTTCTACGCGGCCCTGCAAGCCGAAGACACGCTGCGTGCGGCCTATGTGAACGTGGGCGAGCGCGACGGTTGCCGCACCTTCGAGCAGGAGGACGTGGTAGCCGTGCGCGACGCGCTGGTCGAGGGCCTGCTCGGTGATCTGGGGCGCATTGCCGGCGGCGCGGTCCTGCCCGCTCTGGGCGAGGGCAAGGTCTGCGAGACCTGCGCTGCGCGCGGCCTCTGCCGCAAGGACTTCTGGCATGAATAGCTCCCCCCTGTTACGTCTCACTGCGTGTAGCCGTCTCCCCCCTCAGGGGGCGCTCCCAGTGGCCCGGCAGAGCCGGTTCCACGGGAGCCCGGCGTTGGAGACGAGACTTCGTTGGAGGCAGTACTGATGCAGCCGGCCTACGAACGCAACGGCGCGCCGGTGGCGCGCGAGGATTTCTACCGCATCGCCTGCGACCCGCAGCGCCACGTGGTCGTGGAAGCCTGCGCGGGCGCGGGCAAGACCTGGATGCTGGTCTCGCGCATCCTGCGCGCCCTGCTCGAAGGCACGGCGCCGCAGGAGATTCTGGCCATCACCTTCACCAAGAAGGCCGCAGGCGAGATGCGCCAGCGCCTCATGGAGTGGCTGGAAGAATTCGCGCACGCGGACGATCAACGCTTGCGTCAGGAGCTCCTGATCCGTGGTGTCGACGCCGCACGCGTGCCTGCGCTGGTCGACCCGTTGCGTCAGCTGCACCGCGATCTGCTGCTGCAGGGGCGCACGGTGCAGATCCGCACCTTCCACAGCTGGTTCGCGGCGCTGCTGCGCCATGCGCCCATGGCCACGCTGGAGGAACTGGGCTTTCCTGCGGCCTACGAGCTGCTGGAGGACGATGCGCCGGCCATCGCCCAGCTCTGGCGGCCCTTCCAGGCCCGTCTGCTGCGCGAGCCCGATCTGCGTGCCGACTACGAGGCCGTGATCGCCTCGCACGGGCGCAGCCAGACCGAGAAGGCGCTCGAGGCCGCCCTGCAGCGGCGCGTGGAGTTC